>JANOVQ010000392.1:0-7143 GCA_031417495.1 Pseudomonadota bacterium
AGAGGGTTCGGGCTGTTTACGTGATTGGTCACCGGCATGCGTAATTGCGCTCCTTAGGGAATCTATATGAGCGAGCATGGCATCTATCTTACGCGTGACCGATACGACTGACTGCGATTCGGGATACCCATTGCCGCGCAATATTCGGTCCGTTTCGGCCATCCCGTTATAGATACGTGCTACGTATCGATTTAGTAGGTCCTGGGCTTCGGCAATATAAAGGTTCGGCTCTAATGTTTTCGATTCGCAGTGTTCCACAACCCAGGTAAACAGCTTAAGCGCGGCATCTTCCATAAATGGCTCGAACAATCGCGCCCAGAATACATCGTGCGGGCTCCCCTCGTAGGCGACTCCTGAATAGGATATCGGCTTGCCGTTTATATCCGTAATGTTAAGACTGTTCTTCGCCGGAAACATTCTCCAAGCATCTAGTCTGGACGTGATCTCGCGTTCCAAGTCTGCAAGTTTGCGTTGAGTCAGGGGCCGGAGTGCGGTCAGTTCGGTGCGATGACTTGACGCAGACGTTTCCATTCAGGGTCTAACAGCTGAGTCGACGTCCATTCGAAGTATTTAATTCCTTCGAATTGACGTGATTGTGCACGGGGCTTTTCATATGTCGCCGCACGTACTCGAGGTGGTCGGTGGAATAGTCCCTTTGCATCAGCAATTTGTAGCACGGGCCGGGACATTCGAACAGCTGGCGCTGAGGAGAATCGCTGCCTTTGCTTCAGATTAACGCCTTTCACCAAAGGACTCGCGGATCCCAGGGAGGAAATCAGTGACCTCAGCCGAGCGTTCGCCCGCGCGCCATCGCCATCGGCATTGTCGGGATAAAAAAAATTTGGCTGACGGTACTTGGCGCTGACTCGACGCACGGGCGCGACGCTAGGGCCTGTTGATCTTTCGTTGGCTGCGGGATTTTGGATGGCATGAAGGCTCAGAGACAATGGATTCGCCAAAAGCCAAGATCAACGAGTCAAACATGCCGAGATTGATGTTAACAGATGACGACTGGAGCAAGCTTTCCGAGCTGATGAAACAGACCGGTCGGGTTTACCAGAAGCGCGAACACCGTAGGACCCTGGAAGGGATCCTGTATCGCATGCGCACAGGGTGTCCGTGGCGCGACCTGCCAGCTGAATTTGGGCGTTGGAATACGGTGTTCCGGCGCTTCAACCTGTGGTCACGAAAAGGCGTCATGTCGCGTGTTTTCAAGGCGATATCACGAGATTCTGACACCGAGTGGTTATTTATCGATGCCAGTATCGTGCGTGCCCATCAGCATAGCCACGGTGCGGCAAGCACCACTGACGAAGCCATCGGCAGCAGCCGCGGAGGACGCACTACCAAACTCCATTTGGCGGTAGACAGTTACGGTCTGCCTGTGCATTTCGAGTGGTCTGGCGGTCAAGTCCATGATCTCTGTCGCGCACAGGGACTGCTCGAAGGCGCGCCAGCCAGTGAACAGGTGATTGCCGACAAGGGCTACGATAGCGAAGCGTTCAGAGCCTCTGTCGAAGCACGCGGTTCGCACGCCGTGATCCCACGTCGGAAACGAAGCCGCATCGGCAACGAAGAGATGGATTGGTGTTTGTACAAATACCGTCATCTGGTCGAGAACGCGTTTGCGCGGGTGAAACACTTCCGAGCAATTGCAACGAGATACGATAAGCTTCAGCGCAATTTCGCCAGCATGGTTGCCCTCGCCTTCGTAATCATGTGGCTCCCCATGTGACGTGAAAGATCAACAGACCCTAGTCTCACGCCCTGCGCGGTGTCCCTTGCGGCTGCTCGACTAAGTCACCACAAGTTCGGATCAGACACCGCTTTTAGCGCGACGAGGGCGCCACCGTTGCGTCAAATTCCCCGCTCAGCGGCCACCATTCTCGGCGAGCACGCGGACTGACACCGTTCGAATCCGGTCACGCACGACTCTCGATTTCAGCCAACGACACAGCGCGGTTAATCTTTCCATACGCGCTCCGCATCGACAGAGTGCATTCCCATCCAGCCTAGGCCTGTCAGGCCTTGCCGTCCCGCGCCATGCGTATTTGCTGACGCCTCGACACTGTGTTTACATGGCTCGAACTGGATACCTGGAGTAAGCAAGTATGGCGCAGCTGATCAAGACCAATTGCCCACGGGATTGCTACGACGGCTGCGGAATTGTCGTCGAGACCCGCGACCACGGCCGTCACCGGGTACTGGGTGACCCTGATCATCCGGTTTCGCGCGGCAAGCTGTGCAGCAAATGCGCGGTGGCTTACAACGGCGTCTGGCAAGACGCTGATGCGCGCTTGCAATTCCCGCTTAAGCGGATTGGCCGAAAAGGTGGCGATGATTTCGCGCGGATTTCCTGGGACGAGGCCCTTAGTACTGTCGCCGAGCGCATGCAGGCTGCGCTTACGAACCACGGGCCGCAGTCCATCCTGCACACCCATTATTCGGGCACCCTGTCTCTACTTGGCTATCTGTTCCCGAATCGGCTGTTCAACTACCTCGGCGCATCCGAGGTCGACCCTGACAGCATTTGCAACGCCGCCGGCCACCTCGCTTGGAGCCTGCTCTACGGCAGCTCGATCCAGGGTTTCGATCCGCGCACGGCACGCGATGCCGCCTGCATTTTGGTGTGGGGTGCGAATCCCTCCCACTCCGCGCCCCATGCCCACGAGCATTGGCTCGCCGAGGCACCGGGCAAAGTCATCGTGGTCGATCCGCTGCGTACCGAGACTGCGGCGGCGGCCGATCTGCACTTGCAGCCCCGGCCCGGTACTGATGCCGCACTGGCGTTCAGCCTACTGCACTGTCTGAAACAGTCCGGCCGCTTCGACGAGGCCTATATTGCGGCCCATACCGTCGGTTACGACGAGCTTGAGGCGGATATCGAGCGCGCGACACCGGCCTGGGGCGAAGCGCAAACCGGTGTGCCGGCGGACCTCATTCGCAGCGCCGCCACACGCTATGGTGCGGGTCCCGCGTTGCTGTGGTGCGGCCAAGGTCTACAGCGCCAAACTACCGGCGGCAACATCATGCGCGCGGTCGGCTTGTTGCCGGCGCTGACCGGCAACATCGGCAAACCGGGTGCCGGTTTCTATTATCTGAATGTCACGCCAGTGTTCGCCGGTATCGATCTCGGATGGTTGAGTGGTGCGGCGCTCGCCACGCGCGAGATGACTAAAGTCGGCCATATGGAACTCGCGGCGCGGCTCGCAACTCCCAACGAATTCAAGCTGTTCTTTGCTTGGAATACCAATCCGCTCGCCTCGGCACCTGATCAAGCCCGCCTGCGCGCGGCCTTGAACCGCCCCGATCTTTTCATGGTGGTCTCGGATCTATTCATGACGGACAGCGCGCGTTACGCCGATATCGTGCTGCCAGCAGCGAGCTTTCTGGAATACGACGATCTGACTTTCAGCTATTTTCATTTGATCATGGGCGCGCAAGCTAAGATCAGCGACCCGATGGGCGAGTCGTTACCCAATGCCGAGATCTTCCGTCGCCTGGCCCAGGCGCTGGGTTTGCGCGAGCCGGCGCTGCTGGAAACCGACCGCGCAATGCTCAATACGATGATGACGCAGATGAATACCGGTTACGATTTTGATGAATTGAAACGGCGCGGCCATTTCACCCTCGGCGAGACTGCGGCGCGCTGGTATGCGGATCAGAAATTTGAGACCCCAAGCGGACGCATCGAAATAGCCTCAGAGCAGGCGGTAGCGATGGGCCTGCCGCGCACGCCGCAACCCTGGGCCGATGCGCCGCCGGCCGACGGTCGGTTCCGCTTGCTGACGCCGGCCTCGAAGTGGCGCATGAACGATTCCTATGCCAACGATCCCAATCTCATTGAGCGCAGTGGTCCGGCCGCGCTACACCTGCATCCCTCGGACGCCGCGCGCATCGGCGTCGGTGAAGGCGCGATGCTTACGATTGCCAATGACATCGGCAGCTTGGAACTGGTCGCACGTTTGGATGATGGCGTGTTGCCAGGGACGGTCCTGTCCTATAAAGGTCGCTGGCCTAGCCTCGAAGGTACTCACATGAATGTAAATTTCATCCACCAGCCGCAGAGCGCCGACATGGGTGGCAGCACCAGCGTCCATTCCACGCAAGTAAGCGTGACGCCGGCTTGAACTTGAGTATGCAGAGGTGAGACCGACGCGCTCGAAGAAGGATGGCGGAGTTGGTAACCCCTGCCCAAGTAGCGCGGGGCAATATTTTGAGAACGGTTGGTTTTCAGTCTGAAATCATGCCGCTACTGCGCGAGCTTGGCACCACGTTGCAGACGCACGATCTTGGGCAGCGCAGTCGGTAGCGAAGAATACGCGCTCCAGACATCTCCAGTGCGAGGGTCGATCGCGAGATGGCGCATGTAGGCCGGTTCGGTTGGCAGCGGGTAGTGCGTGAACCGGTGTGTTTGAACGTCGAAGCGGATCAGTTCCGAGGCGAGCGCGGCGGCCAGCCACACATCGCCGCTGCGGGGATCGACCGCGACATCGTAAACGCCAGCGGCACTGTTACCGGTCGCGAAAGTTGCGAAGGTTTCGGTTACCGGATCGAAACTTGTCAGGCGCCCTGTGTTGAACTCCGGAATCCACACCTTGCCATCGAGTCCGATCGCATTGCGGCGCGGGCCGACATTCGCGTCGGGCATCGTATATAACTTCGCGTTGCCGGATTTGATGTCGTAGCGCGCGAGCGTGTTGGCGGCGAGCTGGGTGCTCCACAGGCGATCTTCGGCGTCGATCTGCAGGCCGTAGGACAACGGCACGCCTGCGCTGGGCGGCAGCTTCGCCGACGGTAACGGAAACACAGTGACCTTACCGTCGCTGGTGGCCACGCGCGCGATGCGTTCCTGCTTGGCGAAATAGTCGTTGACCCAGATATCCCCGTGACTGTCGATCACCAAATCGTGCGGATACATGCCGACCTTGAAGGTCGCAAATTCGCGAGACTTCGGATCGAGCCGGACTACGGAAGAAGTCCCGCCGTTAACGATCCACAGCCGGCCCCGAGGATCGAATTCCAGCGCGCGAACCTGCGCAATAGTTTTCGGATCATTGTTGACTGCATAGGTTTCGAACTTGCCAGTGGCCGGATCCATCGCCCATATCTGGCTCGACCAGAAAGCGGTGATCCATACGCGCGAGTCCGGGCCCAGCACGAGATCGTGTGGGAGTTCGCTTGGCACGGGTACCGGATACTCGGTAATGATCACGCGTTCCTCCGCGAGCGCGCTCGCGGCGGTGGGCTGCGGAGTCCTTTGCGCGACCTGCGCAGGTGCCAGTTGCACCGCTAGCCAGTCCGCGTAGCGCGCGGTGTCGAAATCGGGCGGGATCACCGCATAGGCATCGAGCGCCTTCATCAGTTGGATGCCCTCGACCCAGCGCGCGTGATCGCGTAACTGGCCGTCCTTGAATATGCGGCTCGCGGCGAACTCGTGGCACGAGGCGCAGTTGAGGATGAACTCGCGTTTGAGATCGTTATCCGGAATCGGTGCGAACCATGCGGCGGTGGACGCGTGGCGCATGGGATCCTGCGCTGGCGCCAGGCGCATTTCGACCTTCGCCGGGGCTGCTGCCCTTAGATCGATCGTCGCCAACGCGGGCGCGTAGCGGGTGTGGTGTGCAGTCAGGGCGACCTCGGCCGCCGGCAGCACCGGGAATTCGAACAGCCCTGCGGCGTTGCTGTAGACCGTGGTCTCGATGCCGGTAGTCGGGTGGCGCGCCGTCACAAAGATCCCCGCAAGACCCTGGCCGTCATCCGTCACGACCTGTCCGCGCAACGCCGGCGCGTGCTCAGTCGCGTATACCGAATCGATTGGTACGCTTAAGGCCAATAAACATAGAATTCGTCGCAGATTCAGCCATTGACGCATACGTTGATATCCTCGTTCGTATTTAGAGCAAGTCCCTGGTAACCATCGCGATGGCTGCGTGCGGATCGCACCGAGTCCGCGCAGTTACAGCCTACTGCGCGACCCATCCGCCATCGATCGGTAGCGCGACCCCGGTCACATAGCTCGACTTGTCCGACATCAACCACGCGACGGTATCGCCGATTTCGGAGGGTTGCGCGACGCGGCGCATCGGCACCGCGCGGATTAATTGATCGCGAATCTTGACGCTCGCGTCGGTGACCCGCTCGAGCATCGGCGTTTCGATGAAGCCCGGGCACACGGCGTTGACGCGAATATTGCGCGACGCGTATTCGAGCGCAACGGTTTTGGTCATACCCACCACCCCGTGCTTCGCAGAGTTATAACTGACCGCACCAGGAATCCCGATCAACCCGGCCGCCGATGCGGTACTCACAATGGAACCGCCGCGACCCTGTGTGATCATCTGCGCTATTTCAAATTTCATGCAGATGAAAACGCCGGTCAGATTCACGCGAATCACCCGCTCCCAGTCGTCCAACGTGACATCGACAATCTTCGCGGTAGGGCCTTCGACTCCGGCGTTGTTGAAAGCGCCATCAAGGCCCCCGTGGCGGCGCGCGATATCGGTAATCAAGTCGCCAACCTGTGCGGCATCGCCGACGTCGACATGCCGATATTCGGCCTTGCCGCCAGTCGCGCGGATGCCTTCCACGGTGGCCGCGCCGGCCTGGTCCTGGATGTCCGCGATGACCACTGTTGCGCCTTCACGGGCGAGGATCTCGGAAGTGGCACGGCCGATGCCGGTACTGCCACCCGTGACCAGAATGATTTTGCCGTCGAGCAGACCTGCCATGAGAGGCTCCTTGCTTAATTAATTGCATGGATGGAGCGGAACGCTACACGAACACGGGTCGCCAGCGCCACGATTAGTTCCGACCGCGAGACGTAGACGCGCACGCGTCTCTCTCCCACATCGCGGTGAGCGGGCGAATCCTGAGGATCTGTACCACGGCCAAAACTTGATCGCATCGCGCTGACTCGTTTGGAAGGCGCTTAAGGATGTCGTGATTGAGCCACTCGACAATATCGCCGGGGGGCAACTTTGAACCACAGGGCCTTTCGCCCGCCAGCCTCGATTTCGGCGGGTTGCGCGGTTATCCTTCCTCAACTCCTCGCGCCAATGTCACTCACCTGAAGCTGTGTGGCGCCACATTGTGCTCACCATCAGTGCCAACGCGGCGAGTGATTTTTATGGCAAAGTCGCC
>JANOVQ010000393.1:0-9930 GCA_031417495.1 Pseudomonadota bacterium
GGACGGCACCGAGCGGGTTGGCGAGTTCACGGTCACCGCTGTAGCGCTCGTCGCCCAGCCAAGTGGTTTCCGGGCCCCAGAAGATATCGTCCTCCGGCTCCCAAATGTCCGCACGACCGCCGCCGAAACCGAAGATCGGTCCGCCCATGGATTCGATGGCGACGTTGCCGGGAAGGATGAGCAGATCCGCCCACGACAGCTTGGCGCCGTACTTCTGCTTGATCGGCCAGAGCAGGCGGCGCGCCTTGTCGAGGTTGCCGTTGTCCGGCCAGCTGTTGAGGGGTGCGAAGCGCTGCGCGCCGGTGCCACCGCCGCCGCGACCATCGGCGATACGGTAAGTACCTGCGGCATGCCAGGTCATGCGGACGAAGAACGGTCCGTAGTGGCCGTAGTCCGCGGGCCACCAATCCTGCGAATCCGTCATCAGGGCATGCAGTTCCTTGATCACGGCACTCAGATCGAGGCTCTTGAACTCCTCGGCGTAGTTGAAGCCCTTCTCCATGGGGTTGGACAATGGAGAGTGCTGGTTCAGCATCTTCAGGTTCAGCTGATTCGGCCACCAGTCTGCGTTCGTCGTGGCTCCAGCCACCGCCTGTTTACGCGCGCCGCCCGCGACTGGACACTTTGCTTCGTTTGACATCGCTCTCTCCGTAAGTTGTTGGTAATTCATTCTTCGATCTATTGAGCGTTCAATAGAAACTTGACGCCTTACAGCGCGAGTTTAGCTTGCTGCCAGAACTTTCGGATCAGTTTCGGTCTGCGCTGCATAGACTGCTGTCGCCGACGAAGCGAAGGCACTCACTTCGGCAAGGTATGTGCAGCACGGGCAGGCGATCTCGTGCATTTTCAGATATGCCCGGATCGCCTCACCCGGCAAAGAGAGCGGAGAAACCGCCCTCGCGAAGGAGGGCATGCTCCGATCTCAGGAGTAGCGTCTGCTTGTTTATCGGGGCGGTCTGTACCGCAAGCCACATAAGTCGCCAGCTGGTTCAGGCGTTTTGCTCGAGCATCGTGTCCGTGTCGGACTGCTTGCTCGCTACCTCCGGGCCTTGAAAAATCGTTGCAGACACATCGCGGCCTCCGCCGCTGCCACCCCACCGGTGACCACCACCCGGTGATTCAACCGCTCGGTCGTTAAAATATCGAACACGCTGCCGGCCGCACCGGCCCTCGGATCAGGCGTGCCATACACCACCCGCGCGACCCGCGCATGGATGATCGCGCCACTGCACATCACGCACGGTTCGAGCGTGACATAGAGCGTGGTGTTGGGCAGACGATAGTTGCCGAGGCGCCGTGCGGCGGCGCGCAGGGCGACGATTTCCGCGTGCGCGGTGGGATCGTGGCTGCCGATCGGTTGGTTCCAGCCTGCGCCGACGATCTCGTTCTCGTAAACCACAACGGCGCCCACCGGAACTTCGCCTGCGGCTTCTGCGCGTGCGGCGAGCGTGAGGGCCTGCTGCATCCAGTTTGCGTCGCCGGGTGAGCTCACTCCCACTCGATCGTCGCCGGCGGCTTACCCGAGATGTCATAGACCACACGCGAGACCCCAGGCACCTCGTTGATGATTCGGCGTGATACCAGATCGAGAAACTCATAGGGCAGGTGTGCCCAGTGTGCGGTCATGAAATCGACGGTTTCGACGGCGCGCAACGCGATCACGTGTTCATAGCGTCGCGCATCGCCCTGGACGCCGACGGATTTAACCGGCAGAAACACCGCAAATGCCTGGCTCACGCGATCATAAAGATCATGCGCGCGCAGTTCGTCGATGAAGATTGCATCGGCACGGCGCAGGCAATCCGCGTGGTCTTTATCGATCGCGCCGAGTATTCGGACACCAAGCCCTGGCCCGGGAAACGGATGGCGCTGCACCAGCACGGGTGGCAGACCAAGTTCGAGTCCAATCCGGCGCACTTCGTCTTTGAACAATTCTTTCAACGGCTCGACGAGCTTGAGATTCATCTCCGCCGGTAAACCGCCCACGTTGTGATGCGACTTGATCACATGCGCCTTGCCGGACGCGGCGCCGGCCGACTCGATGACGTCTGGATAGATCGTCCCTTGCGCGAGCCAGCGCACCCCGTCGATCTTTTTGGCTTCGGCGTCGAACACTTCGATGAACACCCGTCCTATGATCTTGCGCTTGTGTTCAGGATCTGACACGCCTGTGAGTGCGTCGAGAAACTGCTGCCCGGCATTCACGCGGATCACCTTCACACCCAGATGTTCGGCGAAGGTCGCCATCACCTGATCGCCCTCGTCGAGCCGCAACAGCCCGTTATCGACAAAAATACAGGTGAGCTGGGATCCGATGGCCTGCTGCAGCAGCGCGGCGACGACTGAGGAATCGACCCCACCCGATAGACCCAGCAACACATGATCGTGCCCGACCTCGGCACGCACCCGCGCCACCGCGTCGGTCACAATGTTGGTGCTATTCCACAACGCCTGGCAGCCACAAATCTCGTGCACGAAGCGCTGCAAAATTGCGGCGCCCTGTTTCGTATGCGTGACCTCAGGATGAAACTGCACGGCATAGAAGCCGCGCGCCTCATCTGCCATCCCCGCGATCGGCGAGGTGGCGGTCGAGGCAATGCACTTGAAACCGGCAGGCAGCGCAGTAACGTGATCGCCGTGGCTCATCCACACATCGAGTAAACCGTGGCCTTGCGCGTTCACCGCATCTTGAATGTCGCACAACAGGCGTGAATGGCCGCGCGCGCGAACCTGTGCATAGCCGAACTCGCGTTTGTTCGCGGCCACTACCGCGCCACCCAGCTGCGCGGCCATGGTTTGCATGCCATAGCAGATACCGAGCACCGGCACGCCAAGTTCGAACACGCTGCTTGGCGCAGCAGGTCCATGCGTGGCAGTCACTGACTCGGGGCCGCCGGAAAGAATGATCCCTTTGGCACCAAAATTTTTGATTGTGTCGGCGGAGATATCCCAGGGCTTAATCTCGCAATACACCTGGGCTTCGCGCACCCGGCGTGCGATGAGCTGGGTGTACTGCGCGCCGAAATCGAGGATCAGGATGCGGTCGTGGTGGATGTCTTGGGGGGTCATTTCTCTCGAACTCTGAAGAGAGGCCACTGGAAACACAGTGAGATTTCTGTCAACTGATCGTTATCCCGGGCATAGCTGCGTTAGCCGTAGAGATTCGGGATCCAAGGACTTCAGATGCGCTGCATGGATCCCGAATAAGCGCTGCGCGCTTTGCGGGACGACGGAGTTTAATCCCGGTTCTCCGTAGCAAATTCTTCAACCGCTTAATCCACGCGATAATTCGGCGCTTCCTTCGTGATCTGCACATCATGCACATGGCTCTCACGCATGCCGGCCAGGGTCACGCGCAAAAACTCCGGTTTGGTCCGCATCTCCGCCATGTTCGCGCAGCCGGTATAACCCATCGCGGCGCGCAGGCCACCCACCAGCTGATGCACGATCACATGCAGCGGTCCTTTGTAGGGAACCCGGCCTTCGATGCCTTCCGGGACCAGTTTTTCGATCTCACTGCCTTCCTGAAAGTAGCGATCCGAAGAACCTTGTCGCTGCGACATCGCGCCCAACGAGCCCATGCCGCGATACGATTTGTAGGAGCGGCCCTGATACAGCTCGACTTCGCCCGGCGCCTCTTCGGTGCCGGCAAAAAGCCCGCCGAGCATCACCGCATGCGCACCGGCCACGATCACTTTCGCCAGATCACCGGAATACCGAATGCCACCATCGGAAATCAACGGAATGTCGGTACCGGCCAAGGCGGCGGCGACGTCCGAGACCGCCGTAATCTGCGGGACGCCCACCCCGGTAACGATGCGCGTGGTGCAGATTGAGCCAGGTCCAATGCCCACTTTGACTGCGTCCACACCCGCCTCCATCAAGGCCATCGCCGCGGCCGCGGTTGCGATATTGCCGCCGATGATCTGCGTATCGGGATAGTGCAACTTAATCCAACGCACCGTATCCAGCACGCCTTTGGAATGTCCGTGGGCGGTATCGACGATGATGACATCTACCCCTGCTTGGACCAGTGCCGCGACACGTTCATGCGTGCCCGGCCCGGTACCGACTGCCGCGCCGACGCGCAGTCGCTCGTCCGCATCCTTGCAGGCATTGGGGAATTCATCCGCTTTCTGAATATCCTTGACGGTGATGAGCCCCTTGAGCGCAAACCTTTCATTTACCACCAGCACTTTTTCAATTCGATGCTTGTGCAATAACGAGATCACTTCGGCTTTGTCGGCATTCTCGTTCACGGTGATCAATCGATCTTGTGGTGTCATCACCGCCCGCACGGGATGATCAAAGCGCGTTTCAAAACGCAGATCGCGGCTGGTCACAATGCCGATCAGCTCGCCGTCATCAACCACCGGCACGCCGGAAATGCGCCGGGCGCGGGTAAGTGCCAGCACTTCGCCGACACTCATGTCGGGGTGCACCGTGATGGGATCCCGGATTACGCCCGCTTCGAATTTCTTGACCTGACGGACCTGTGCGGCCTGCTCTTCCGGCGCCATGTTCTTGTGGATGATGCCGATGCCGCCTTCCTGCGCCAACGCGATCGCAAGGCGAGCTTCGGTGACTGTATCCATGGCCGCCGCAAGCAGTGGAATCTGCAGCTCGATAGAACGAGTGAGGCGCGTTTTAAGTTCAACTTCGCGCGGCAGCACTGCGGAATGAGCGGGAACGAGCAGGACATCATCGAAAGTGAGGCCATCGCCGACGATGCGCATATAACGGATCCCTCTCGCCACGGGTGGGGGCGGATTATAGGCGGTGGAGCGGTGGCCGGTAAACGCATTTGAGCGTAGCCAAAACCCTCATGGCCCGCTTTAATGGGTCGCATGATTAATGCGCCCCGTGACATTCTCAGTGTGAGCCGTCTTAACCGCGCGGTTCGCGCGCTGTTGGAAGGCCATTTCGGCGCGGTGTGGGTGGAAGGTGAAATCTCCAATCTGGCCCGCCCGGCCTCCGGGCATCTCTATTTCTCGCTGAAGGATGCGAATGCGCAAGCGCGCTGCGCGATGTTTCGTGCGCGCAATTCAGGGTTGGGCTTTACCCCTGCAAACGGCGCACAGGTGGTGCTTGCTGCACGCGTATCGCTCTATGAACCGCGTGGCGAGTTTCAACTCATCGTGGAGCAGATGGAGCCGGCCGGTGAAGGCCTATTGCGACTAAAACTGGAGGCTCTCAAACGCAAACTGGCGGAGGCTGGGTTGTTTGCCGCCGAGCACAAACAACCGCTGCCGGCGTGGCCACAGACCGTCGGCGTGATTACGTCGCCGAGCGGCGCGGCGGTCCGCGACATCCTGCACGTCCTGCGGCGGCGCAACCGCGCCTTGGCCGTGATCGTCTACCCCAGCCCAGTGCAAGGCGCAGCGGCTATCCCGGGGCTCGTCAACGCGCTGGAGCGTGCGAACCGCCGCGCTGAATGCGATGTCATCATTCTCGCGCGCGGCGGCGGTTCACTCGAAGATCTCTGGGCATTTAATGAAGAAGCCGTCGTGCGAGCGATTTTTACGTCGCGCATTCCCGTGATAACCGGCGTCGGTCACGAAATAGATTTCACGTTGGCCGACCTGGTCGCCGATGTGCGTGCGCCAACGCCATCCGCCGCCGCTGAACTTTGCGCGCCTGATGGCCAGCAACTGCTGCGTCACCTCACGCAATTCGAGCAGCGGTTGCTCAATATCACGCGCACGCAGTGGCTCCATGCACAGCTACGGCTGCAAAGCGCCAGCCGCCGGCTCGTCCATCCTGGCCGCAGAATCGAACAACATCAGCAGCGCCTGGATGAAATCGCGCGGCGTTTACCGCGCGCGCTGCAGCGCATGCTGCTGCAACATACCACCAGTCTCAGGACAGTCGGCGCGCGCTTATACGCCGAGGCGCCAACTTCGCGGATCCAACTCCTGCGTCAGCGACTAACGCAACTCGAGCGGCAGCTGGTCTTCGCCCTGCAGACTCGCCAGACGCAGCTGACTGCACGACTCGCGATGGCCGAGCAAACACTCGCCGCAGTCAATCCCTTGGCCACTCTCGAGCGGGGCTACGCGATCGTGACCGATGCCGCAGGCGCTATCGTGCGCAAGGCAGCGCCCATCGCGCCCGGTGCCACGGTGCACGCAAGGGTCGCGCGGGGAGTTCTTCATTGCAGCGTGACCGAGAGTTCTCCGTAGGCGCATCGTTCAGTGGCCGCGTTGCGTCGTTCAGCCCGCTCGCGCGAGATAGTGAAACCGATACCAGGCCAGTCCGAGGTATTCGTGTAGCGCATCGTGGCTGAGCTGAAGTGCTTGGACCGAGGGCAGAAAATCAAACACCGTCACCTCTCTGATATCGAAGCTCGATCTAAACCCGAGTGGGGCCGGGATAACTTCGAATCCCTGCGCCTCGAACATCAACTGTGCGCGGCGCATGTGCAGGGCATGCGTGACCAACAAAATTCGCTTCGAGGGCAGCAGATAACGCGTGTACTCGGCATTCTCGGCAGTATTGCGGCTACCGGCTTCCACCCATTCCACCGGGACTTTGAACGCCTCGTCCATAACCACCAGCATCAACAGACCTTCGGCGGCGTTACCGCCGGTGACATCACCGCCGACCAGCGCCATTGGTAGCTTCAAAGCACGTTGCAGAAATGCCGCGTAGCGCAAGCGTTCCAACGTTCGTGGATGCACCGTGTCCGTGCCGTTATATTCTGGTGCGGCCGGGTAGCGTCCACCGCCAAGCACCACGATTGCTTCGGCACCCTGGTTTCCTCCGGCGATAGCGAAGGATGGCACCGCTTCGAGCGGCACCGCGAGCAAAGTACCAATGAGTGGCATCATCAACACGATGAGTGAGCCGAAGGCGGCGCGCAGCATGAAGACACTGGTGCGCGGTTGGCGCCGCCGCACGGCCAACGCGAGCAGCGCAAGCAGTAGATTGCCACAGGGCGGAAGCACCAGCGCCTTGAGCAGATAACCCAGTGCGATGTCCATCAAAACCCTATGTCGCGCGCGGAAATACCGACCTCACTCAGGAAACCGACTCCCCGGCAGCCTGCCGGTCAGCGTGATAGGAGGAGCGCACCATCGGTCCGCTCGCGACATGTTGGAAACCAATCTCACGCGATAGCCTCGCTAAATCCTCAAACTCGGCGGGCGCCACAAACCGCGCCACCGGCAAATGAGCCCGGCTCGGCTGCAGGTACTGCCCGAGCGTTACGCGATCACAATTATGGGCATGCAGATCGCGCAAGACGGCTTCCACTTCGTGAATTTCCTCGCCTAAGCCGAGCATAAGACCGGATTTGGTGGGCACCTGAGGCGCCGACGCCTTGAATTTTTGAATCAGCGCCAGCGACCAAGCGTAATCCGCGCCGGGCCGCACCTGGCGATACAGCCGCGGCACGGTTTCCAGATTGTGATTGAACACATCGGGTGGTTCGCGCAATAGCGCCTCCAGCGCGACCTCCATCCGGCCGCGGAAATCCGGCACTAAGACTTCGATTTGGATCTTGGGCTGGGCGGCACGCACGGCCGCGATACAGGCCGCGAAATGCGCCGCCCCCCCATCGCGTAAATCGTCGCGATCAACTGACGTGATCACCACATACTGCAGATCCATCAGGCGCACCGCTTCTGCAAGATGCGCAGGCTCCGCGGGATCCAGCGGCAATGGGCGGCCATGCGCCACATCGCAGAAGGGGCACCGGCGCGTGCACAACGCACCCATAATCATGAAGGTTGCCGTGCCCTGCGCGAAGCATTCGCCGAGATTGGGGCACGATGCCTCTTCACACACGGTGTGTAAGGATTTTTCGCGCAGCAGTTGCTTCAGTGCGATCACTTTGGGATCAGTCGGCGCCTTGGCCTTAATCCACGCGGGCTTGCGCGGCAAAGGTCCGACGGTCGCTTCGACTTTGATCGGGATTTTCGCCACTTTGGCGCTGCCCCGCTGCGCACGGGTGGGCCCCGCGGGGCGCTCGGGAATCAGTGTTAAAGGATCCATAATCTTCCGTTCATTGCGGGATTTCGAGGCTGCCCTGGCTATTATCGGCCGCCGCACGATCCTGCGCATCAAGCGGCGCAAATTCCCGCCGCAGCGCGGTTTCAAGCACGGGTTGGACGTCGGCCACCGTCACCCGCTGGCCAAGCTCAACCATGCTGGTGACCTGCAGCCCGGGATAGCCGCAGGGATTGATCCGCGAGAAAGGTTCGAGATCGAGCGCCACATTGAGGGCCAGTCCGTGATAACAATAGTGGCGCCGAATGCGTAGCCCAAGGGACGCAATCTTGGCGCCGTTCACGTACACCCCGGGGGCCCCCGCGCGGCGTTGGCCAGCGATTCCATAGCTCGCCAAAGTCGCCAACACTGCACTCTCCAGGCGTCGCACAAACTCGCGTGGTCCAAGGCCGAGGCGACGCAGATCGAACAACGTATAGGCGACGAGCTGTCCCGGACCATGATAAGTGACCTGGCCGCCGCGATCGGTCGCAATGACTGGAATAGTGCCGGGGTCGAGCAAATGCGCGCGCGAACCGGCGAGCCCGAGCGTGAATACCGGTGGATGTTCGACGAACCAGATTTCATCACTCGCAGCATCCCCCCGCGCGGTCACGAACTCGCGCATCCGCGTCCAGGTCTGCGTGTAATCCGCCTCTCCGAGGTCACTGACGATAATCGTCATAAGACCATCAACACGCGCGCGTGCCCGCTCAATTCACGATAGAGATTATCGAGCTGCGCCTGACTGTGCACATGGACTGTCACGGTTAGCGAAACATAAGTGCCCTGCTTGCTGGGCCGTTGCTGAACTGCGTCGTCGCGCAGGGTAGGCACGTGACGCCCGACAATTTCCACCACCAGGCCGGCAAAGTCATCGCCGGCCTGCCCCATCACCTTGAGCGGGAACTCGCAGGGGAACTGCAGCAGCGGTTGGTCAGTGCCAGTGGACATGGTGCGGGTGCCTCGATGATGACCCTATGATGACCGGATTTAAGTCTGACCCCCTCAGCACGTCAACGCGTGACCACGCGCACGATGGGATCGGCATTGCGCATCGCGGCCAGCACAACATAGGCGAAGCGCGTGGTGAGCGCGAGCGCCTGCTCCGCGACGGTGATCGCGAGCTGCTCCAGGGCCGGATCATCCACCATGTTGATCAGCGGAATCACGCGCGCATGACCGACCGCGCGCAGCGCGCCGTCGGGGCTGGCGAGCAGGCGCGCCAGGTGCACGGGTGCGACCGGTTGCCCCGGGCGCAAACCGGTCACTGCCGCAAAGCGTTCCGGTCGGTGACAAAGGCGGTCATCCAGCGGCAGACCGATCGCCCGAATTGCGCAGACCGGGATCACCGTGGTGGTCTCCGGTGGCAACGCGGGCTCATGCTCAGCGGGCGCCTTAAGAATTCGATTGCGCGCGCCGTCAGCTTTGACCACGCAGAGATCGAACGCATTGTCGGCTCTAAGCCGCGCGAGTTCTGCGAAACTCACGCCCAGGTGACGACCCGGCAGCGCACAGGGTTTGGCAAACGCGACCATGCGCTCGGTCTGGCTGAGCGCGAAAACTCGCGCACTCAGCGCCGGTTCGTCGGCCACCACGCTACAGTGCGCCAAGTCACGTGGGAAGCGCTCGATATGAGCGGTGGCCGTTAACCCGACGCGACCGGGAGACGCGGCGGCCAAGCGATACAGGGTGCTTTTCTTGCCGCCCGCGCCGACGCAGCAGACTAACCCACTCGTCGCACCCAGGGTCTCAAGCAAATCGTATGGCATAATCGGTCCGACCCAGTAGCAAGTCTCAAACGGGAAAGGACCGCGGAATGAATGACATTCTGTTCGCGCTGTTTTATGTCGTTGCGATTACGGTCATTGTCCTGCACTTCACGGGCTGGTTGGCGGAGCGCAATCTCGAATGGCTGGTTTACGTGATGGCGGGGCTCGT
>JANOVQ010000394.1:0-4495 GCA_031417495.1 Pseudomonadota bacterium
ATCGAGGTGCACAAGCAGGAGATCGAGGCCTATGCTGCCGCGTTCCGCAAGCACCAGGGCCGCGCCGCGCCGCTCCCGATCATGACCGACATTACTGTCTGCGATACGAATGCCGATCGGGCCGCAGAAAATGCGCACAAATATATTCGCGCCTACCTGCTCAGCGTCATGCATCACTATGAAATGATGGGTGAGCACTTCAAGAATGCTAAGGGCTATGAAGCCTATGGCGATGCGGCCACGGCGATGCAGGGCATGGGGATGGATGCAGTGGCCGAGGGGTACGTCAAGGGCCAGGTGTGGGGCACACCGCAGCAGATGCTCGACGGCTTTGAACAGCGCCGGCGCGTAATCGGGGATTACGACATTCTGATGATCCCGCGCTTCGCCGGCATGCCGTTTGAAGTCGCCGAGCGCACGCTAAAAGTCTTCGCCGAAAAAGTCGTGCCGGAATTGAAGAGCTGGGAGTCGGCAGCGACGCAGGCGGCCTGAGTCCGAACGATCGGCGCCCGCTGCTTGAAGACGCGTAATGGCCCCGTAGTTCGGGGCCATTTATTTTGGAATGGATCTCTGGACATTTAATAAGCGAACCACCGCGGTGAATTCGCCAGGTCGACGCCTGAGTTGAGCCGCGGATGCGCTTGCTGGCCTATCCGGAATTGCGTGAAAGCTGCCCACAGGCTTGTGGCCAGTGGCCACCAAGGAGAATTGACCATGCTCATCGACGGTGGCTGCCATTGCGGCAACCTGCGCTACACAGCCGAAATTGATCCGGCGCGCGTCGTGATTTGTCATTGCACCGATTGCCAAACGATGTCGGGATCGGCCTTCAGCATCATCGCGTTTACTGTTGAAGACGGCTTGACATTGACGCGCGGGACGATCAAGACCTATCTCAAGACCAGTGCTGAAAGCGGCCGCCCGCGCGAGCAAGGATTCTGCCCCGACTGCGGCACGCGCCTTTATGCCACCGCACCCGGCGCAGGTCCCAAAGTGTTCGGCCTTCGTGTCGGGACCATACGCCAGCGTGACCAATTAAAACCGGCCCGCCAAATCTGGTGTCGATCCGCGTTGCCGTGGCTCGCGCAGATACCCCAATTACCCGGCGTTGACGGCCAGCCCTGAGCGGGCTGGACTCAGGGTCGGGGACCACACCCTGAGGGCACTCCCTTACCTTTTTGGCTTCGCAACGCTTTGGCGAGCGCCGCCTGATGCGCAGTGGTGGCGAACACTCGCGTGGTTACGGTGCGGCTCCAACGTACGTGCCGTCACGGCGCTGAGCCGAGCTTGAGCGGCAGCTCCGGGTCCCTTACCCACTCCGACATCGAGCCGTCGTAGATCGCGACGTTGTGCTGGCCGCAGGTCAGCATCGCGAGCGCGTCCATGGTGGCCGAGATACCACCGCCGCAGTAGGCGATGACGCGCTCGGTTGTGAGCGCACCACTCTGTGCGAACAATGGCCGCAATTTGTCTGGCGGCAGGAATTCCCCGCTAGCGGGATCGATAAGATCTCCGTAATAAACATTGAAAGTGCCAGGCAGATGGCCGGGCCGACCGTATTGATTCTTCTCGCCACTGTAGACCGCCGGCGCGAGCGCATTGATTGCCACCGGGCCCTTGCCCGCCACTACCTGCAGCATGGCGTCCTTGTCCGCCCACATCTCCGGTCGCGGCCGTGCGGTGAGTTTGCCGAGCGCATGCTGCGCGAGGTCGGCAGTGGTTGGTCGTCCTTCCTTCAGCCATTTCTCGTAACCGCCGTTCAACACCGCGACATTGTCGAAGCCTATTGCGCGCAGCATCCACCACACCCGCGTCGACCACATCGGGAAACCCTTGTTGTAGAGCACGACCGCGCTGTCGTCAGCGACGCCATGGCTGGCCATGAGGCGGGCGAACTGCGCGGCGGGCGGCATCATGAAAGCTATCTCATTTGAAGCATCGGACAACTCGCCATGCACATCGAGAAAACCCGCCCCAGGAATATGCGCCACCTGCCATTCGGCGCGGCCGCTCTCGGGCAGATAACCGAAGCCATCGAGCTTGGGCTTGAGATAGAGGGTGGTGTCGAAAATGCGCAGACTGGGGTCTGCGCAATGAGTCGCCAGCCAATCGGTGCTTACCAATGGTGCGTTCAATTTCATGGCACTTAATCCTCCCGGGACGTTGAACTCAAAAACGAATTGAAAAATGCGCTGACCTTCTCAGCAACTTCCGCGTAGCGAAAGATAATCGCCCGCGGCGCAGAAATCGACCGCCGGACAGCTGTGGATTACGGTTGATATGAGACGAAACTTCTTGCAACGGGACTGCCATGGGTAATGCTCAAGCTGCGCTTACGCCGCTCTCTGGAGGCCCTTCTCTGAATCAATCCGCCAACGCCGCGCCGCGCGCGAGGACCTCGAGTTTCGCCGCCGCCAACGGCCAGGACATCGGTGCCATGCCACAATTCGTACAGGCAATGAGTTTATCCCGGGCGACATATTGGCGGGCCAGTGCGATCGTCGCGGCAACCTCCTCCGCCGTTTCCACCCGCGCGGTAGCCACATCAATCACGCCGACCAGCACCTCTTTGCCATCCAGCAAGGCCATTAGATGAGGTGGAACATGCGAACCCGCGCATTCCAGCGACACCTGGTCGAGACGGCTCCGCGCCAGCGCCGGGAACACCGTCTCATACTGCCGCCATTCGTGGCCCAACGTGTCTTTCCACGCCAGATTGGCCTGAATCCCGTAGCCGTAACAAATATGCACGCACGTCGTGCAGCGCAGGCCATCGATCGCACGGTGTAATGCTTCAACGCCCCACTCCGCGGCCTCTGCAAGGTAAACGTTGAAGGCTGGCTCATCGAACTGAATCACGTCCACCCCGTCGGCCTCGAGCGCACGCGCCTCCTGATTCAGCAGATCGGCGAAGGCCATGGCGAGTTTCACGCGATCGCCAAGATAGCGATCCGCCACGGTGTCGACGATCGTCATCGGTCCCGGGAGCGTGAATTTCAGCGTTTTGCGGGTGTGCTGCCGGCAGAGTCTCGCTTCGCTCGCGTGGACCCGCCCGCGCAGACGCGGCGCGCCCACCACTTGGGGCACCAGCGCATCGTAACGATTGTTACGAATGCCCATTTTCACCTTGTTCGCGAAATCGATGCCGTCCACCTGCTCAAGAAAGCCGTGCACGAAATGCTGTCGCGATTGTTCGCCGTCCGTCACGATATCGAGCCCGGCATCCTCCTGCAGTTTGAGCCAGAGCAAGGTCGCGTCGCGCTTGGCATCGCACAATGCGGTGCCCTCGGCACGCCACTGCGGCCACAAGGTAGCGGGTTCCGCCAACCAAGGAGGCTTCGGCAGACTCCCGGTGATACTGGATCGATACATGGGGGGATCCTCTCGCGCACGCGGCGCTGCTGGGAACGCGATAAGTCGCCGGCGACCCACTGCGGATCCTCGGCGGGTAAGTCACCGCCCGCGCGCCCGTCGCTGGTCGGTCACCAGGACTCTCCTTCGAGTTCAGCCAGCGCGCACCATGCCGGAGCGAACGCACCGCGAGCGCACGCATGGCCTGCACTGCGGCGTTCCTCTACGATGCAGAATAAGGCGGCAGCGCGCAAGTCGCGACGCCGTGTTAATGCTTGGCCACCACGGGAGGATCGCGAAGTCGATCGCCGAGAAGCTTCTCGGCCTGGCCCGTTTAACCGGAGGGTAGCGCAATGTACAAATACGGACAGGTGCTGGTAACCGGCGCGCTCGGCGGCTTAGGCACCGCCATTGTGGCGCGCCTGCTCGCCGACGGCGCGCAGGTGATCGCGACCGATCGTCGGACCGACGAGACGGCCGCGTGGCGGGCTCAGTTCGGAGTCGACCAGCAGAAGCGCTTGAGCGTGCACACGCTCGATATCACCAGTGAAGCCGAAGTGGCCGCGCTCGGCGCCAAACTCATCTCGGGATCCTCACCTGTGGCTTACCTGGTCAATAACGCCGGGATCACAGGGACGGGGACAGTCTCTGACATGGCGACGAAAACCTTTGATCTCGTGCTGCGTGTGAATTTGCACGGAACCTTTATCTGCACCCGGACTTTCTGCGGCGATATGCAGTCGCGTGGTTTCGGGCGGATCGTCAATTTTGCCTCGCTCTACGCGTATCAGCCCGGGCCCGGCCAGGCACCGTACGCCGCCGCGAAGGCAGGCATTGTCGGCTACACGCACTCCGTGGCGCGCGATCTCGCGCTGCATGGCGTCACCGCCAATGTCATCGCGCCAGGGCTGATCTGGCACGAACGTCTGCGCGGCGTGTTACCCGCAGCCGAATACGCGAGCATGACCGCAGCGACGCCGATGCGGCGCGCGGGGCGGCCGGATGAAATCGCGGGAACCGTCGCATTTTTATTGTCGGATGATGCCTCCTATATCACCGGTCAGACGTTGCATGTGAATGGTGGGGTGTACATGACCGGTTGAATTCGCAATTGGTTGGTAGCGCCGCCACCCCCGCCGCCAAG
>JANOVQ010000395.1:0-3055 GCA_031417495.1 Pseudomonadota bacterium
CGCGTGGCTCCTTCTTTGACATCGCATACCCCCTGCGTTGCCCTCAATGGGTCACCACGCCTGCCGGCGAGGGTTTGCCGGTGTTCGGCCCGTCGGCCTAGGCGTGGCGATTACTTGAGCTAAAGCAGTTTTACTTTTGCGAAAGCCCGGCTCGCATGATCCTCGAGGAGCTTGCCGTAGGTCATCGAGATCATTTCCAGACTGGTGCCCACAATTTTAGATACGGTCAGCGGGTCTACGCCGCCTGTTATTGCCTCGGTAATAAATGAATGTCGCAAATCGTACGCAGTAAGCGGCTTAATCTTCGCCGCGTCGCGGGCCTCACGGACTAAGTGATCCCAGTCGCTATGCCCCCACGCATTGCCGTCGTCACGGGTGAAAATGAGGGCGGCCGGTAGCTTATCTCTGCACAGTTTCTTAATCAGCGTCTCGGCACCCAGCGCGCGAAGTGGCACGTCCCGCACGCGTGGCTCCGTGGATGCACCTTTGAATGATTTCAGAGACAGAGTGCCGGACGTGCGGTCATAGTCCGTTACCGTGGCGCGTCGAAGTTCTATCGGTCGTGCGCCGGTGAGTATTAGCCCCTCCAACAGCCACCGAATCGCCCCGGTGCCGACGGAATCGGCGGCGACTAACAACGCCTTGCGTTCGTTCAGCGTCACATAGCGGCGATGTTTGCGGGCCTGCACGTCGTTGAATTTACCGACCGTTGACCAAGCCATTGGGGTCGCAACCATCTGCCGTTTGTACGCGTGATTCAAGGCTGCGACTAAGGCGTTCAACTCTCGATTGGCGCTGGCTCGCGCTTTTCGCCTTGCCTCGCCTTCCAAGCCTTCGGGAATTAGGGCATCCCGCCACGCTTCAATATCAGCGGACCGCAACTTAGCGAGCGGCTTCCGGGCTAGCTTGTTCGCACTCACTGGCCGCGCACGGGCTTTGCGCGCTTCCTCAGGGGTTCGGCCCAGGATGCAGCGCTGCAATCGCCCTCGGGCCTCCTGCGCGGCTTTGGCAGTCTTTTCATGCTCAAGGTTGGAGAGATAGGCGCGACAGGCATCCGCTACGGTAGCGCTGTCGTCCGCGACACCTTGATCGCGAGACTTGATCCAATCCCGGGCCTTCCCAATAGCTCCTCCATCGTCTTTGCATCGCCCTATCGTGTGGTAGCGCTTTAGTCCGTCCTCGTAAATTCGAACGATCCAAGTATCCGGACCCCGACGGAAACCGACGTACACCCCGTTCAGGTCGGCAATGGGTAGCCAGTACGGCTCGCGGCGAGGTGTGAGCTTAGACCGGCCGGCAACGGTACCGAGTTTGTAGACCATGACATTTATCCGTACGGAAATGGTACGGAAAGGTTAGCGTAGACTCGCATAGACTGCAATGCGCATATATAGGCTATTTACAAGGGCTTTTAAATTCCTATAGACGGCAGTAGACAGGGTTCCCGCCCTTCACACGGCAGGGGTCGTAGGTTCGATCCCTACATCGCCCACCAATCAAATCAGTTACTTAGAATCGCGCACGACGCGGTTTTGGTTTCCTGAAGGCGATTTGCCACAGCGCTGCCACACTCGAATCCGAATTGGAGGCGAGTTGTATGGCGAATTTCAGAAAACGCGGTCCTTCGCAGTGGCAAGCGCAAGTGCGCGTCCACGGTTACCCGAGTCAAACCAGAACATGCAATACGCGCGCAGCGGCGGAGCGCTGGGCGAAGCTAACTGAAGTCGAGATGACCCAAGGCACGTTTGTTTCGCGAGCGGAAGCCGAGTCGACAACGTTACGCGAATTGCTGGAGCGTTATGTCACGGATGTCTCGCCCACCAAGAAAGGAGCCGTCTTGGAAATCATTCGAGTGAAGGCCCTGGCACGCCATTCGCTGGCTTCACGTTTCCTCGCCACGATTCGGAGTGCGGATATCGCGAACTACCGGGATGATCGACTGAAGGTCGTTGCGTCCGCGACGGTCCGGCGCGATTTAGGTGTGCTGTCGCATGTGTTCGAGATAGCACGCAAGGAATGGGGAATTTATGTTCTCAACCCGGTGCGTGACGTCAAGATGCCCGCCAATGGGAAGGCGCGGGAACGACGATTACTCTCGAACCCTCCGGAAGGTGAATGCGAAGAAAGCCGGCTGATCGATGCTTGCATTAATGCCCGGAATCCGTGCTTACTGCCGCTCGTACGCCTCGCCCTGGAGACCGCGATGCGGCGAAGCGAACTCCTGAAACTTCAATGGCGTTATATCGACCTCACGCGTCAGACCGCCTACCTTCCCGATACGAAGAATGGGGAGGCACGCGCCGTCCCCCTTTCCACCACGGCGGTTGAGACCCTGAAATCCCTCCACAAGGGCGGCCAAGGGGCTGTGTTTGAGCGAGTGACTGCCGAAGCCTTAAAACGCGCGTTCATGCGCGCCACGCAGCGTGCCGGGCTCGATGATTTTCATTTTATAAATCGCGGTGGAATGGGGTGTTTAATTTTCGGGCGCAGTGCGTCCCTTTCCCAACGTTTTCTGCGCCTCCGAGTGAGTTCCTGCAGCGTGCAGAGTTGCTCAGCCGACGACATTAGCGCGCGAACGCGATTGAACTGTGTTTCGCGCGCGCGGCCCTGCGCTGCGGGCCGTGGCATTGGGATTCCCGGGCAGCAGGCGATCGGTCTCGTGCTTGACCACGCCGTAACACTCGCAACTCAGTTTTTCCAGCGTGGGTCGATCCAGCACCTCGATCCGCCCGTTACGGTAGGCGATCACCCCCAGCCGTTCTAGCTTGCGGGCAACTTCGGTCACTCTTGCCGGGCTGACGCTGAGCATGTTGGCGATGAGCTGCTGGGTCATCGTCATCGTGTTGCCGGAAAGCCGGTCCAGTGAGAGCAGCAGCCAGCGGGCAAGCTGCTCATCGATTGAGTGATGACGATTACAGGCGGCAGTCTGCGTCATTTGGGTGATCAAGGACTGCGCGTAACGCAGTAACAGCATCATCAACTCGCCGTGACGATCAAATTCCTCCTGGAGCCGCATTCCTGGCAATTGGTAGGCGCTACCCGCGCTTTGCACGAT
>JANOVQ010000396.1:0-6335 GCA_031417495.1 Pseudomonadota bacterium
CCTTGTGCCGCAGCATCGGGTTGGCTGAAACCAGGATGCCGCCGGCCTTCCAAGTGCCGAGCATCGCGATCACAAATTGCGGCACGTTCTGCAAATAGGCCGCGACTCTATCCCCTTTATTCAAGCCACGCGCAGTGAGCGCACAGGCGAACGCGTCGCTCAGGCGATCGATGTCGCCTATGGTGATTGCTTGCTCGAAATAGTAAATCAGCGTCTGGTTCGGTGCGCGCGCCGCCGCCGCCTTGAACATGGCGAGCGCATGTGGAAATTCGGGCACTATTTCGGCCGGCGTGCCCAGGCGATAAAGGTTGAGCCAAGGCTTGCGGGTGTAGGCATTCATGGGAGCTCCGAGCCGCTATTGGGAAGGTTCCACACTATACCGAAATGGTCGCTGTTTGCCGCCCCTGCGCGCGCTGACCAGGCACCTCAGAGGACTCCG
The DNA here is from genome assembly GCA_031417495.1 of Pseudomonadota bacterium. Classification (GTDB taxonomy): domain Bacteria; phylum Pseudomonadota; class Gammaproteobacteria; genus CAIKBL01. Next base: position 440 of record JANOVQ010000396.1, read on the forward strand.
ACCGCGCCACGCGCGGGGTGTGCCGCAAGCTCGCGGTATAAGTTAAGAAGCTCGCTCGACCGTCTCACACGGTTCAGCGTAGGATACGGCACCCATTTACGAAGGACAGACCATGGCAGTTCGGGCCGGCTTCGGCATCGCCAATTTCCCGTTCGACGCACCTCGCAGCTGGTTCGAATGGGTCCAGCTTCTGGAGCGTTACAAAGTGGACTCGGTGTGGCAGACCGATCGTCTGGTGTCCAAAGATCCTTATCTGGAAACGCTCAGCGTGATGGCGACGCTCGCGGGCTGCACCGAGAAGATCAAGTTTGGCATGAACGCCGTCGTGGCACCGCTCCGCGACCCACTCGTGCTCGCCAAGCAATGTGCGACGATCGACTTCTTGAGCAACGGGCGCTTGTTGCCCATGTTTGGCGTGGGCTATCCCAATGCTGGCGAATGGCGGGCGACTGGGCAGACGGCGTCCGAGCGCGGGGCGCGTTCGAGCGAGATTTTCAAATTGCTGACGCTGCTGTGGAGTCAGGAGTCGGTGACCTTCGAAGGCAAGTTTTATCAATACAAGGATGCCTTTATTACGCCGCGCCCGATTCAGCAGCCGCTGCCGCTGTGGATTGGCGGTAACGCTGAGGCAGCGCTAAAACGCACCGCGCGACTCGGCACTGGCTGGATCGGCGGGATTACGACACCCGCTCAGGTCGCGCACGCGATCACCACCATTCGCACTGAGGCCGAGGTCGTCGGCCGATATATCGATCCGGACCATTTCGGGACATCGCTCGCGTATCGCATCGGCGCGCGGGATGATCCCGTGGTGAACGAGTTTCCGTTAGTGCGCCGCGCAGGGATTGGCGACGAAATCGATCTGCGACCGCTGCTCGCCATCGGCACGGTCAAAGAGATCATTGCGCGCATCGAGGAATACAAAGCCGCCGGTGCCACTAAATTCGTATTGCTCCCGATCGCGATGGGGGACCGCGATGTATTCGACCAAACCCGCCGCGCCTGTGAAGAAATTCTACCGGCCATCGAGGAGCGCAAAGCATGACTGCCCCCTCCATCCTGACTGATCTGCAGGACGGCATCCTAACAATCACGCTGAACCGCCCGGACAAGTTGAATGCGATGAGCTATCCGATGCTGGACGCCTTGCTGCTGGCGCTCGAGCATGCCGATCAGGATGACGCAGTGCGCGCGGTGATCTTTACTGGCGCCGGGCGCGGCTATTGCGCCGGGACGGATTTGGCGGGCGGTGCCGAGACCTTCAGTAACTCGAAGACGGCTGACATTGATGATCACCGCGACGCGGGCGGGGTGCTTGCCTTGAAGATTTTTGATTTGCGCAAGCCGGTGATCGCCGCGATCAATGGTCCGGCCACCGGCATCGGCATCACGATGACCCTGCCCTGTGATGTGCGGATTGCATCAACTGCCGCGCGCATGGGTTTTGTGTTCGCGCGGCGAGGGATTGCGCCGGATGCCTGCAGCTCATGGTTTGCGCCGAGAATCGTCGGCATCAGCCAGGCTACGCAGTGGTTCATGAGTGGGCGGGTGTTCGAGGCGGAAGAGGCCTTACGCGGCGGTCTGGTGAGCGAGCTCGTCGCCCCTGATCAATTGCTGATTCGAGCGCGCGCTATCGCGCGGCATTTTATCGATGACACCAGTCAGGTGTCGGTGGCGCTGGTCCGCCGCCTGCTGTGGCAGATGTTGGGGGCGCAGCATCCGCGTGAGGCGCTCCGCTTAGAATCTAAAGCGTTGTGGTACATGGGCAATGGGGCGGATTCGAAAGAGGGCGTCGCGAGCTTTCTCGAGAAGCGCGCGCCGAATTTCCAAATGCGGGTGGCGCGGGATTTTCCGGATTTTCTGTGACCAGAGCGCGGCCAGAAAGGCGTGCTAAGCGGCGAATTCCCTGAGAAATCGCGGGCTTTATCCCCTCTGATCGGGCATAATTTGACCCGTTCTTTCTTACTGTCCGGAATTCTCCATGAAGCTCTCAGGCTATACCCCGCGGAATTCTGCGGACGGGTTGATTCACTTCCCAATCTTAGAATGCTGGAATCCCGTGACTAAGTGCGTGAGCATCGCGGCCGATGTGAACGGACGGCGGGTGCTCTGCCGAATCCCGGAAACAGTCCTCAAGAAGCGCTTTGACGCCGCCGATGGTGGACCAACGGCCCAGGTTTCCGCGAATCGTCGCGTGATTGAGGCGGCCGCGACGGGCCTCATTCAGCGCAAAGCCTTTGCGGCTGACGGCAATGTCGATATCCGTCTTGAGGACTTCACCGGGTAGTCGCCGAATTTCAGGTTTGCTTACTCGCGCGGGGTGGAGTGAAAGCTTCGCGCCGCGCGTAAGACCTGCTCAATGCCTGCGGCATCGACATCCAGGTGCGTGACCAGACGCAATTGTTCACCTGCTAAAACTTTGATGTTCTGTGCGGCCAGATGCGTCGCGAAACCCTTCGGTGCCCGCATAAACACCATGTTTGTGTGGCAGGAAGTCACTTCGAACCCGGCGGCACGCAGCCCGTGGGAGAGACGCTCCGCATTCGCATGATCGTCCGCCAGGCGAGCGACATGCTGGGTGAGGGCATGCAAGCCTGCCGCCGCCAGGCTCCCCACTTGGCGCATACCTCCGCCGAGTAATTTCCGGCAACGATGCGCGCGCGCGATGAATTCACGACGTCCGCCGAGCAAAGTGCCCGCGGGCGCTCCCAGTCCCTTCGAAAGGCAAATCGAGACCGAATCGAACCCCGCGCACAACGCGCTAACGGGCCGGTTTTGCGCCACCGCAGCGTTGCACACGCGCGCGCCGTCGAGATGCGTGCAGAGCCCGTGGTGCGCAGCCAGCGCCAGTACCTGCGAGACGTAAGCTGGCGCAAGCACCCGCCCGGCAATGGTGTTCTCCAGCGCGATGAGCCGGGTGCGCGCGAAATGCGCATCGTCGGGTTTAATCGCCGCTGCGAGATCACTGAGCGCGATACTGCCATCGGCGCAGTTCGGCAGGGGCTGCGGTTGAATCGAGCCAAGGACCGCCGCGCCGCCTCCCTCATAGCGATAGGTGTGGGCTTCTTGCCCGACTAAATATTCGTCACCACGCCCACAATGGCTCATGAGCGCAGCGAGATTTGATTGCGTGCCGCTGGGGAACCACAGCACGGCTTCGCAGCCAAGCAATTCCGCAGCATAGGCTTGCAGGCGGTTAATTGAGGGATCGTCGCCGAACACATCGTCGCCCACTTCCGCGTCAGTCATCGCACGCCGCATGTCGGGGGTTGGGCGAGTGACCGTATCGGAACGTAGATCGATGATCATGCGCGCGAACTAACCGATCCGTTGGGGGGTGTATTTGTAGAGGTCTTTCCAGAATTCATCGAGCACCCGCTCATCCGCCCAGCGGGTGCTTTCGAGTTCTGGATTGGAGACTTCCAACAGCCCGCGCTTGATCAGGGTTTGCGCATAGGGTCCGCGATCGATGAGTTTGGTCGGGCCGCGTTCTGCGGCCAAACGGCCACGTAGCGCGTCGGTCTGAACTAAATCCACCGTGAAGCTTGTGGGATCCATGACCACGCCGTAATCCCGTGCTGCCGAGCCTGGCGAGACCAGACGTCGTACGACGTCCAGGCGCACAGCGTCGATCTCCCGCGCGAGCGGATCACCCCAGCCGGGGGTTACCAGCTGGATGGTGTCGCCGGCGGCAACGGGCACGGCGTCGCGACTGAAATACACGCGCTCTTCCTGTGCAGTGCCGGGATTCTTGACAGAGGCACCTGGCGCGCCGTAGCGACCGCCATTGATGCCAATGCAGGCAAACGCAGTGCGTTCGGTGACCGTGGTGTAATGGCCATCAACCAGGGTGCGGAACTCTTTCACATAGCCAAGGCCACCGCGGTACTTCCCGGGGCCGCCCGAATCGAGCGCGAGACCGACCCTCTCGACGGTCACCGGAAACCGCTGTTCGACGAACTCGGCTGGCAGGTTCTTCGAGTAGGGCACGAGATCGACCGCATCGGTTCCATCTGCATAGGGTCGTGCGCCCGAGCCGGCGCCAAATATCTCGCGCATCAGGAACAGCTTGCCTTCGAGATCCAGGCCGTAGAGGCCGTAGATCTGAATATTCTGCATATCGGCAACCACATTGCCGTTGAACATCTTGGCGAGCGCCACCGTATAGGCGCTGATCATGCGCAACATGCAGGTCATCCGGCTCACCACCGGTGCCGGAAATTCCGAACTCAGAATTGTGCGTCTAGGAATACGGCAGCGGAAAACCTGGGTGACGCCTTCGTTGATGATGATGCCTGGGATCTGTGCCTTAAAAAATGCGCCCAACCATTTCGAATAATGTCGACCATCCAGCGGCCAATTCACCGGCCCCCGTGCTTGCGGGCTGGTCCCTGCGAAATCGAGAATCATTTTGTCCGCGTACTTGCGGATCGTGATTTGCAGTTTGACCGGCTGATCGAGAGTAAGTCCGTCATTTTCGATAAAGTCTTCGCCCACGAACTCACCGTCGGGGAACAGCGGTAAGCCGACATCGCGCACGACTTCAGCACACCGATCCATGATTTCGTAGAAGGCAGCCTCGACGAGATCACCCCCAAAGCGTTCACATAATTCCACGATGCGGCGACGGATGATCTCGTTGGCGCCGACGAAGGCATCGAGATCACCGCGTAAGTCATCCGGGAAGCGACTGTTGCGCAACAGGACGTCATAAAGACCTTCGTTGAGTTCGCCCTGCTGATACATTTTTACGGGTGGGCAGAGCGTGCCCTCTTCAAAAATGCTGGTAGAAGTATTAGGCCAGGAGCCGGCCTGCCGACCTCCGACATCGCTGACATGCCCGAAAATCTGCGCGAAGCCGATGATGCGCGCTTGCCAGAAGATCGGCGTGACCACGCAATAATCGGGGAGATGACCAATGGTGCCGGCGGATTCATAGACGTCGTTGTAAATGAAGATGTCGCCTGGCTTGATTTGCTCGAGCGGAAATTTCATTCGAATCGGATCCGCCGTCGCGGCCCAGGAGACACGTGATACCGATAAGCAATCGATGGTGTTGAGGGACGCACGGTAATCATGCTGTTCGCGGATGATGGTCGAGCGCGCGGTGCGTTCGACTGCGGCTTCGGCTTCCATCACGGCCGCTTCGATCCCCCCATCGACGATATCCACCAGGATCGGATCGAGTCCGGTGCGCAGTTTAGCCACCCGCTGTTGGGTGACAGGATCTTGTGGCACCCGACCATAGCGGAAATCCGCGTAGTCTTTGAACGCAACTTCTTCATCGCGCTTGGTGTGATAGCTGGGCGGGAAGGGGTTGCTGATGCTCATCGCGATCCTCTCGAAACGTTGCCCACGAAGCGCCGCCTGCTCAGGCTTGTTCCTTGGTCAGCACCAAGGTGCCCCAGTGGTCGAGTCGGCCGCGCCAACCGGGGTTGAGGACAGTGGTTGAGTCGTATTGCTCGATAATAGCCGGTCCGGTCAGCTCGTTGCCCGCGCGCAGTTTGCCGCGGTCGTAAATCGCGCATTCCACGCTGCCCTGTTCCTGCGGAAAATGCACGGTGGTGCGTCCGCGAATGGCGCCACTGGCATCGCTGCCGGCCAGCTCGATTTGCGGTATTTGCGGGCGCTGCAAGAGGCCAAGGCCGGTCACGCCCACATTCACCAACTCGACCAGTTGCTTGCCCTGATAAGAATATCCATAGAGATCTTTATGACTGGCATGGAAACCGTCAATCGCCGCACGGACGCGTGCAGCAAGATCATCGCCAAGGGCAGGCAGTGCGATCCGAATTTCGTAGGCCTGCCCGCCGTAGCGCAGATCAACGAAGTGTTGCAGCACGGTGCCGGCACTGGTGAAGCCTTCGCTGGCGAGCCGGGCGCTCACCTGTTGCTC
>JANOVQ010000397.1:0-2283 GCA_031417495.1 Pseudomonadota bacterium
GCGCGGGAGGCGCGCTCCGACCAGTCTCCTCTTCCGGTGGCTTTTGAGGTGGTTGGTATTTCTGCTCCGCTATTTAGCCGGCAATCAAGCGCAGTTCACGCATACCCCGAGTGCCTAAGAATGGCAGCCACTTCAAAGGACCTTCGGCCAGTTTGAGCTGCGGAAAACGTTTCACGATGCGCGGAATCGCGATCCCGGTTTCCAGTCGCGCCAGTGGCGCACCTAAACAGAAATGCCCGCCGAAGCCAAAGCCGAGATGCCTGATCTGGCCGCGATCAAGGCGGAGCCGATCGGGCTCGTCGAACGCGTCTGGATCACGATTCGCGACCGACAGAATTAGAAACACCCGCTGGCCGGCTTTGATCGCATGTCCTTCGAATTCGAAATCCTCGCGCGCGACGCGCACCACTGTCTTGCCCGGCCCATCGTAGCGCATGAATTCCTCCAGCGCGCTTTTGATGTCCACCTTGTCTTCGCGCACCAAGGCCAGCTGATCGGGATGGCGCAACAACGCGAGTACGCCATTGGCAATGAAATTCGCAGTGGTTTCGTGTCCGCCAAACAGCATCAAGGTGCAGGTGGCCATGAGTTCCGCTTCGGATAAAACATCTTCATCTTCGTTCGCCCGCACTAGCGCGGAGATGAGATTGTCTACGGGCTCAGCGCGATAACGCGCGATTAATTTTGAGAAATACTCGACCAATGACGCCATGCCCAGGGCGACACTGCCATAGCGGGTTGGGTCGTCGAGACCGGTCGACACCAACGGTGACACCTGGGCGGTCCAGCGCTCAAAGTCTGTGCGATCCGCCACCGGCACGCCCATCATTTCGGCGATGATGATGGAAGGCAGAGGTGCCGCCACTTTCTCGATCAGATCAAACTCACCTTGGGTCGGGATCGTATCGAGCAGTTCCTCGCACAGACTTTCCGCGCGTGCACGGAGCGCCGCAATCGATTGCGGTGTAAAGGCGAGATTACATAGGCGGCGCAATCGCGTGTGCGCAGGTTCTTCCTTGAAGACCATCCAGCCGCTCAACACATCGAAGGCCTGGCGCACCAGTGGATCGGTGTCCGGTCCGGACAGTTTCTTGCGAATGTAGGGCTCGATGCGATCAGACGAGAAGCGCTCATCGCGGAGCGCGGCGGCCGCGTGCCGATAGCTCGTGATCAGCCACGAGCGGTAACGGGGATCCCAATACACCGGCTGCTGTGCCCGCAAATCGGCCAGATACCCATGCGGATCGCTGATCGCGGCCGGCGCCATGATGTCGAGATCCGGGAGCAGGGGTGCGTGCGTGGCTGACATGTGCATACCCCTTCCGCTAAGCCACAGCAGCGCGTGGAACGGGAACCTCGTCGCGCCACTTCTTCAACTCCGGCAAGACCTCCTTGCCGATCAGGCGCATGCTTTTCTCGACGGCAGCGAAGGGCAGGCCGCCATAACTCACGATCGAATTCCATTCGTAATGCCCGATCACCTCGCGCCGTTGCGACAGGGTATCCAGAATCTGCTGCGGGGTGCCCCACGCCTGATGCGCGATGTAGTCGTCCACCGCGGCATCGAGCCCGAGCGAATTGAGGAACGTCGCGGCATCGCCATACGCCTCATAGCCTTTGATCTCTTTGTGGTAATCGGCCATGAATTCGTAATGTTGCAAAATGGAAAGATAATTTACGGCCAGATGCTTGCGCACCATCGCCTCCGCTTTGGCAGCATCCTTATCGCAGTAAGAGAAATCCAGCAACAGCGGCGCGGGGGCGGTGCGCCGGTGCGCTTTAGCGAAAGCCTGGCGGTAGATCTCGAAGTTCGGCAGATGCTTGTCCATCGAGAATTGGACAAAGCACATCATGCGCGCGCCGAGATCACCCACAATCTGCGCAGATTCGGGCGACATTGCGACCGCGTAGAGCCGATCCGTGGCGTTCTGCATGGGGCGCGGTTTGATCTCCGTGCGCTTTTGCACGAAGTGCGGCCCCGTGCCCTCGATGAAGCCGGTCTCTAAGGCTTTGACGATCATCTTGGCGGATTCATCAAACCGCGCACGCGTTTCTTCCATCGGGATGCCGAAGGACGCGAATTCATTGCGCGACAAGCCACGCCCGAAGCCAATCAAGTAGCGCCCGTTCGACATCGCATCCAACATGGAAATTTTCTCGACCAGCCGAATGGGTTGCGTCCACCAGGGCAGGATGAGCGCGGCACTGCCGAGCAGAATGTTTTTGGTGCGGGCGGCGAGCCAGGTCAGAATCTGCAGATTGTCGATCGCCATCGAGTAAGAC
>JANOVQ010000398.1:0-10507 GCA_031417495.1 Pseudomonadota bacterium
GTCGCGGTGCGAGAAGGAGGGCTCGGTCCAGCACTTAATCAGGATATCGAGTGCCTCGGCGAACGCCACCCGATTCCGTTCCTGATCCTGGATGGTTGAGCCATACGGTTTGCCAAAGACTTCGTTCTCGCGCGGCTGGTACCCGCGGCCCACCCCAACTTCCACCCGGCCGCCACTCACTACATCCAGCATCGCCGCCATCTCGGCCAGGCGGACCGGGTGATGCCAGGTAATGATATTGGCCGCCTGACCCAGGCGGATGTGGCGTGTATTGGCCGCAATCGCCATTTCGCTGGCGAGTGGGTTCGGGCTCATCTCGGCGCCTTCGGGCTGGAAATGATGTTCGGTCTGAAACCAATAATCGAAGCCGAGGGTATCGGCGAGGATTCCCTGTCGGATCTGATTCACGATGGTGCGTTGTGCAGCCACATGCACTTCCGCCAGAGACCCATCATTACAAACGGTCCCGTCCACTGTCCGGACGGGCGGGAGATCACTCGCCCCGTTGTGAAAGACGCCGATTTCAATCATGGCGGAATCATCGCCCAGTTTGCCCTGCGGCGTACAGGCGCCTGAGTGGGTGAAATCCTCCGACGGTGGTCTTCGTCGTCAGTCTGACAAGCTCGACAGTTTTGTGGCTTAAGCACCACAGAAACAGGGTGAGTCTCGGGTTCCCCTACAAAAAACGTTTGCTCCGTACCACATCGTATGGCAAACTCGCCCCAATATAGGTGTTTTATCCGGCGCGTTGGTTATGCGTTGGAGCACCGCTGTCTCAACTTAGATCATGCTGGACCGGGAGCGACTGCGTTGGATCAGATAGAAGTACCGGCGATCAAGAATTCCAGAGGCCAACGTCTGGCCAACTGGATGATGGATCGCAGATGGATCACTTTCTTAATCGTGATCCTGCCGACGGTGCTCATGGGTTGGGCGATCCCGAGCATCGAAGTGTATTCACGCTTCGCCGACCTGCTCCCTGCCAAACACGAATACATCCAGAACTACAACCGCATGAAGCAGACCTTCGGCGGCGCCAATGTCGTGACCATGGCCCTGGAGGTTACCGGCGAAGGCGAGGATATCTTTACTTACGACACGCTCGCCAAAGTGAAGATGCTCACCGAGGAAGTGGACTTGATCACTGGCGTGAACCACTACCAGGTGGCGAGCATCGCGCACCCCAAGATTCGCCGAATACGCACAACTGCGGGTGGCCTGATCAAATCCGAGCCCGTCCTACCCAAGGATATCCCGCAGGACGCGGCCGGCTTGAAGAAACTGCGTGAAGAGTCCTTCAATAATGACATTATCTACGGGACTTACATCTCGCCAGATGGCCGCGCCGCGCTGATTCTGGCGGGCTTCGACGAAGAACGCCTGAACTACACCGAAATCCACACCCGCCTGCAAGAACTAAAGCACGAAGTGGAGGCCGACGGCAAAACCGCGCTGTATGTCGCTGGCGAGCCAATGCTGAAAGGCTGGATCTACTACCACTCGAAAGAGCTCGGCATGATTTTTGGCATTACCGGGTTGGTAATGTTCGTACTGCTGTGGATTCATTTCCGTTCGCTGTCCGGCGTTATTGTTCCGCTGTTGGGCACTGCGCTGTCCGCCGTGTGGGGCTTAGGCTTCGTCGGTTGGATGGGCTTTAATCTCGATCCGCTGGTGCTGGTGGTGCCAATTTTGATTTCGGCGCGTACTGCCAGCCACTGTGTGCAGTTCATGGAGCGTTATTACGACGAAATCCGCGTCGGCCGCGATAAGAACTCGGCCGTGCGCGTCTCGATGGGCGAACTCATCGTGCCGGCCTCGATTGCGATTTTCACCGATGCCGCAGGGCTCTTGGTATTGGCCGTCTCGTCGATGCCGATCATCGCCAAACTGGGGTATTTCTGTGCGGTATGGTCGGCCAGTAACATGATTACCGTCGCGGTCTTCGTGCCGTTGATTTTGTCGCTACTGCCGATGCCGAAACTGGATCGCGCCGAAGAGCACAAGCACCTGCCCTCGCGCATGATGAACGCGCTCGGTGAGTTCCTGATTGGCAAGAGGGCCACTCAGCTGATTTTTGGTGTGACCGCTATTTTGATGGTGTGGTCGCTCTACTACGGCTGGGCCCCGCCGCTCGGCGAGAGCAAACCCGGTTCGCCGATACTGTTCGCGGACTCCGAATACAATATCGCGGCCGCCCACATTGCAGATCGCTTCGCGGGCGCGAACCAGTTCAGCATCTATTTCGAGGGCGACCAGCCGCACCGTATGAAAGATCCGAAAGTGGTCGCTGCGATGGAGGAGTTCGGTCGCTACATGGCGGACACCTTTAACTACGGCGGTACGCGCGAGATTCCACACTTGGTGCGCTCGATCAACCGCCTGTACCACTACGATGATCCACGCTGGTCGATTATCCCGAAGGAACAGAAAGACATCGGCAACACGCTGTTCATGTACGAAGCCGGTGCCGCCATGCCGGGCGTGATCCTCGAATACATGGATCTCGAAGGAAGGACCGCCAACTTCGTCGTGTTCTACAAGGATGCCACCGGCACGACTGTGCATACGGCGGTAGATGCCGCTAAAGCATTCCTCGCCAAGCACCCGCTTGAAGGGGTCACCCCGCGCTTTGCGGGTGGGATTATCGGCACCACGGCGGCCGCCAACGAAGAAACCAAGGCGTCGGATCTGAAGATGACGGGCTTGATCATCGGCTTGGTGATGCTGTCGGTCATCGTGACCTACAAATCCTTAGTCGCCGGCGTGCTCTGTTTAATAGTGCTTGGGCTGGCGGTGATGATGAATCGCGCGTTCATGTCGATTCGCGATATCGGTTTAAACGTCAATACCATGCCGGTGACCGCAGTCGGCGTCGGGCTCGGTGTCGATTACGCGCTGTACATGATCGATCGCATCAAGGAAGAAGTGAAACACCGCGGCCTGGACGACGCGATTATCGTCTCGATGCGTACCACCGGGGCTGCCGTGCTCTTCACCGCGGTGATGGTGATTGCCGGCATTGCCTATTGGATTCCGGGCTCGTCATTGCGCTTCAACAGCGAAATGTCGCTGCTGCTGTGCATGCTCATGATCAGCAACATGATCGGTGCCGTCACCATCATTCCGCTGCTGGTCAGAATGCTGAAGCCCAACTTTGTGATGAAAGAGCACATCGACGAATCGGTGACGGCGCTCGACGCCCGCCAGCATCATGCCTGGCAGGTGCAGAGGGCCGTTTAAGTTTGATCGGGTAGGAAGATTGCAGCGACTTGGCGTAAAGCTACGTGCTGTGTTATAGAAGGGGGAAACTATGGGAGATAACGCGATGAAACGCACTTTACGCGCTCTATCGATTGGCGCTTGCGCGTTTACCTCGGCGCTCGTGGTGAGCACGCCGGTGGAAGCACGCATCACGGTCGATGCGCTTGGTGGTGAAGTAGAAATTAATGGGTTCATTTCGAGTGAGGCACGTGCGCATCTCGGCAATGGAGATGCCTATCTGAATCAGTGGATTCAGCGTCTTCAGATTGAAGGCTCCGCCAACTATACCGATGTCGGGGTGTTCGACACCCTGTCGTTCGTTACGGTGGTCCGGCCGGAATTCGATGCCGCGTATTACTACGGCGATTCGATTGGCGGTGATCGCGGTCGTGGCGGCACCAAGCCTTCCTATCTTGGCAACAACTTCAATTTCCAGAACGATCCGGTGGGCTTTGGTGGGTTTGACTATCTGCTTGGCTCAGCCGGCAGCTCGTCGTCTGACCATCCTCATTTCAGCACCGGCGGTATCTCGAAGTTTGTGACTCAGGGGCTGCAGGACGAATCCTGGCTTTCCAATAACTTCGAGGCGATCCTAGGTCGCGCGGCCAATGGCTCGAAATTCAGCACAGCTTCTGCACTCAGCGGTTCGGGCGCCGGATTTTCAGGTTTCCCGGTGGTGTCTGTCACCAGCGGCATGGAGCTTGACTGCACGCGTTGCCTGAATGTGGACAACGATCCGCTTGATGTCGCAATGAACAACACGGATTCCAACAGCAACATCTATCCGTTCCGCGAACTCTACATGGACGCGACGGTCGGTGATTGGTGGTTCCGCGTAGGCAAGCAGCAGATCGTGTGGGGCAAGACGGATTTCTTCCGCCTGCAGGATATTGTGAACCCGATCGACTTCGGCCAGCATTTCTTCTACGACTCGTTCGAAGATATCCGGATTCCGCAATGGATGGCGTCTGCGCAGTGGAAGTTCGGTGACGTGGGTCCGACGACAGATAATGCTATCCAGTTCCTGTGGAACTTCGATCAATTCCAGCCAGTAGGCTTAGGCAATCCGGGCGCCGGTTGGGCGCATCCGTTCGCCAAAGAAAAATCGACGTTCGCAGCGTTCAACACCTTCTTCTCGGTGGAGCCTTGCTTGGGGATTAACTCCGTGAATCTGCCCGGGGTTACGCCGGACGACGTTTGCGGATCCCGTGGTGCTCATGATCCGCGTAAGCCGTCTGGCTTCGGCCAGCCGGTGGGGTTAAACCTGGAAGACCGCCCGGATTGGTCTTTTGACCATACCGAAGGCGGTGTGCGTTGGGAGTTTCGTTTGGGCGAAGTGCATTTCGCCTTTACGAACTACAACGGTTACCAGGACGTTCCGGTGTTCCGTTTCCACAGTGTGAATGTCAATCAGAGCACGGCTTTCGGCGGCATTGCGGTAAACGGTAATCTGGGTGGCCCAAATGACGCGTTGATTTTCGGTCTGGCAGAAATGCGGGCGGCCGGTAACGCGGATGGCGCAGGAAATATCCCAGTGCGCGTGATGGATCCGCAAGACGCGATTAACTCCATTGCCAACGGCAATGGGACGTTAGCGCCACTGGCCCAAAAAGCGCTCGCTGAGAACAATGCTGCCATCTTCTGGACCGGTGGTGCCGGCCAATTCTCAGTTCTCGGTGGTCAGACCGACATCCAATACAAGCGCTCGAACACCACCGGCATCTCTTTCGATTATTTCGAAAGCTACACCGGCACGGTGCTGCGGGTGGAATCTTCGATTACCCTGGACGAGCTCGTGAACAACACGCGCAAGGCGAACTGGGTGGACGAGAGCGACGTGATGCGCTGGTCGATCGGGATTGATCGCCCAACCTGGATCAAGTGGCTGAACAAGGACCGGACGTTCTTCCTGTCTTCCCAGCTATTCGATACCTGGTACATCGATCACCAAGGAGACAAGCACACCGGTTTCTATACCGATGAGCACAACTTCATCGCCACGTTCTTCTTCATCGCCAATTACATGCGGGATCGCGTGACGCCGCTGGGTTTTGCGGTGTGGGAAGAAGCCTCCAATTCGTGGGTGTTTGGTTTCAACACGGAATGGAAAATCGACAATCACTGGTCGATTAAGGGCGGCCTCCACACGATCCTAGGTGGCAACGAGAACTTCCGGCACGATTCCGGACCGTTCTCAACCTTTGTCGTGCCGATCCAAGGTGGCGTAGGAAGTGGTAACGATACCTTCGCCCAGCAATCGGTGTTTGGCGCGGCACACCAAGGCATCGGTGCGCTGGCTGATAACGATGAACTGTTCTTTCAACTGAAATACCAGTTCTAAGATCACGAGAGATTCATTACGCTCCCCACCAGCTTGAACGGTTTCAAGCCGGTGGGGCACTCAATAGCTAGGAGAGCGAGGAGCTTAACTTATGCATAAATCTATCCGCTGCGCGGTACTGGCCGCGTTTGCTGTGCAACCGCTGGTCGGCAGCGCTGAAACCCCCGAGGACTTTCTGGCGTGGGTCCAGGCCAACCAGAGCGCCACCCCACAATTTGTCGATGGCGACACCATCACCATGGACAAGGCGGACCTCATCCGTCCGTTCCTGCCGCCGGAATTTGCCAATCAGGTGATTTTCGAAGGCATGGACATGAAGATTAAGGACGCGGGCGATATCTCCCCGGCCGATGTCTACAAGGCGGCCACCGAGAAGTTCAAAGGCCAGGCGACGATTGCCGCAGACGGCGCACTTGAGAATTACACCGCAGGCCGTCCGTTCGACCCCGCAACCTTCAAGCCGGGCAGCAAAGAAGACGGCTGGAAAATGGCCTGGAACTGGAACTTCCGCTGGCAGAACAACGGCCTGCGCGTCGGTGAAGTGCACTGGGTGTGGGTCCGCGCAGGCGGCGAACATTCAGGTCACGAGATCATGAGCGATCAGGGCGGCAAATACGCGGGGTTCTATACCGGTGGCGGCAGCTTTGAGCGAGTGCTCACAGGGCCTTATCAGCGCGTGATGTTCTCGCATCGTTCGGAGTTGGTTGATACCAACTACAAAGTGAATAACGGCGAAGGCTTTGCAAAGAATACCGAATTCCGCGAATACACGGGCTTTACTGCACCGTTCGACATCGCGGGTACGGCGTTCCTCATTTTGCGTTACGACGATCCACGTAAGTCGGACGATTCCTGGGCGTATATCCCGAGCTTGCGTCGCGTGCGCCGTATCTCGGTCGAAGTGAAATCTGACTCGCTGCTCGGCACCGACCACACGCTTGAGGATTTCTATTGCTTCAATGGTCGCCCGCTTGAACACGAGTGGGAATATGTCGGTACGGTGAACATGCTGGCAGTGGCGCGGTCGCGTAACACCCATACGGTGTACTACGGTCCGAATGGCTGGATTCCGCTCGACGATTGGGCGCTGCGTAAAATGGATGTGATCAAGCAGACCCCGAAACGCAGCGGCCACCCGTACTCGATGAAGTACCTGACGGCTGATCGTGAATCTGGCGAATGCTATTACGCCAATTCCTACGACAAAGCCGGCAAACTCTGGAAATTCTGGCAGCTGACCAAGGCGTTCACCGACGATCCGCAGTACAAGGCGCAGAACTCGAGAGACTTCAATGGCGTGGCGACGCCAGACGGCTTGCGAGTGAGCTCCTTCCAGAGCATCAACGTGATCGATCTGCAGAACAATCGTGGAACCTTGGTGCCTTGCCGCGGAATCGCGAATCCGGACACTGAACTTAACGACGTGAAGAAGATCCTCGATGTGAACTATCTGACGGAAGGCCGTTAAGCGGTTTGCCGATCCCCTAGCTTGCGTTGTTTAATGAACGGGCCGCCTTAGCGGCCCGTTTCTTTTAAGGCCTACTTCACGGCATGATGACGGTGCGGGCTGCGAACGAGTACTGGCTTCGAGGCTCTAACGAAGACGGATTTATTTAACTTCCTGGAAACCGCTATGAGAAAAATTGCCGTTTGGTTGCTCGCTACCGTTGCGATGTCTGGGTCCCTGGCGGCAAACGAAGTGCCGCCCGGCGATCTTGCGATTCACGACGCTGTGCGAGTGGCACACACGATGCTGGCTGCAGAGGATGTTTACGACCGCATACTCGCGGCTGGTGCGCTGGTCGAGACCGGGGACAAGGGGGCGCTGGAAACCCTGGTCAAATATGCCGCAGCGAACGATTTTGTGATTAAGCGTTCTGCTATCGATACCTTGCTCAGCACCAATCATCCCAATGGGGTGGATATGATCATGCGCGTGGCCGAGCGGGACAGCGTGACCTTAACCCTAATGATCGAGTCTCTGGCCGCCACCCCGCGTGGCGACTTGGAAGACGTGCTGATCGGGGCCCTGACTTCTGATAAGGCCTATGTGCGCAAGAATGCGCTGCAGGCTCTCTCGAACATCGACACCGAGCAGGTGAACACCGCGGTGCACCGCCTCACCGATAACCCGCAGGAAACGCCGACGGTGCGCGCCTATGGCTACTACACCCTGGCCGCCAACGGCCACGGCGCAGAGTTCGGTAAGCAAGTGATTGCCATCGCACACACCGGCGAGACCAGCGACGAGCGCGAAGTTGCCGCGGCCACTCTCGGTCACATCGACACCGAAGCGTCCAAAGCAGCGCTTACGCAAGTGGCGCTGCAGGACGCGGATGGCCGGGTGAAATTGGCGGCCATCGCAAGTAGCGCGGGCCTGCATGACAACGACGCGCTCGCCAAGCTGATTGAAGTGATTGCCTACGGCAAGCCGCTGGAAGCGACGATCATGGCGGGGGCGATTCGTCGTCTACCGCTTGCGGTGGCGCGGGAGGTGACCAAAACCCTCATTTCCTGCTGCCCACTGCCGCCCGATACCGCCACTCGCCTGCTCGAATCCTGGGGCTGGATCGGTGGTGATGCCGGCTTCCTTTATCAATGGGGCTTGGCGCACAAGGAAGCCGATGTTCGCCTGCAGACCTTGTGGCTGATCGGCCATCGGCGGGATGCATCCACGGTGAAGGAACTTAGCACCTACCTTAAGGACCAAAATCCCGGGATTCGCACCATGGCAGCATGGGCTATTATCCATTCTGCAGATGGTGGCTTCGTGGGCGGCGTGGAAACCTGAGCACGAATCCTTCTCGAAAAATCCTTAGCGTACCCAGCAATTCCAAAACATGACTGACATCCCTGATCCGAAACGTCGCCTGACCTCCTGGGAGGTGTTGAGTTCGGATGAATTGTTCAGCCATCCGTACTTTCGGTTTCGCAAGGATCGCTGCGCGTTGCCGGACGAACGGATCATGCCGGCTTACTACGTGATGGAGTTTGTCGACTGGGTGAATGTGGTCGCGCTCACCGACGACGGCAAGATAGTGCTCGTCAACCAATACCGGCATGCGGCTAAGCGACGCTTCTACGAGTTCCCAGGCGGGACCCAGGATCCTGATAATAAAGAGGAGACCCCGGAGTCCGCCGCGCGCCGCGAACTCCTGGAGGAAACTGGCTACGCCGTCAATCGGCTGACCTACCTCGGCCACCATTATCCGAATCCCGGCCTGCAGGACAACCGCATGCATGTGTTTCTGGGCACCGGTTGCCGGAAGACTGCTGAACCCAAGCTTGATACTTACGAAGACCTCGAAGTCGAGCTCGTCGATGTGCAGGATTTTCTGCAATGTATCGAGCAGGGGCGCCCGATGCATTCGCTGATGATGGCTTCCCTGACCTTGGCGCTGCCGGCGATTAAGAAATTTTATTCGCTGTCCTCGCTGGCCTTGTAGTAATCAGAGGTGTGCTGCGTAGGATTATTCCGCTGGATTGCTTTGCTTGCGTTCGCAACGACGACGGTAACGATGGCAGGAGCCGGCACCGGAGCAAGTACCGCGACCTCCTCCGACGCGTCGTTGCGAGGAGCGCAGCTTTGGCGCAACCCAATGAAAAGAACGCTTTATTGAGAGGAATTTAGTCCATGTCATTACGAACGCTATGCCCGGGTCGCCGCAACCTGCGGCAGCTCTGCGCCGGGCTGATGCTGTGCGCATTATCGAGCTGGTCGTACGCCGGCGATTTCGACCTTGATCTTGCACAAATCCAGGAACTTTCACCGCCGCCCGGTACAGTCATCGGCGCCGAAGGACTGGAACAGTATCGCCAAGTGCTCGATCCCGATCTGGCGGATCTCATCGCGCAGGGTTGGTACACGATTACCGTGGGGGAACCATTGTCGTTCGATCCGCATCCGAATTTCGTGGCCGCGACTCAACAATACGGTGGCAAGGCAGAGCTCGGGACGAATTCCAGCGAACTTTTGAATTACACCGCCGGACGGCCATTCCCGGGTGAGTTGAGTGCGGAGGATCCCCGTGCGGGCGAACGTCTGGCCTGGAATATGCGCTATGCGTTTGCCGGGGACAGCGTGATGATTCCCGAGATGTATTGGGATTATCGCGACATGCACAGCCAGAGCATAGAACGCACGCTGACCTTCAACGCGCAGGGTATGCGCTACATGTACCGCCATGTGAAGGATCCCATTCCCGCGATCGCCAAGAATCCTTACGCGATTTACAGCGCCATCACGTTGGAAGCCGAAGATCCCACCGATGTCGAAGGCACCAAGCTGCTGATTTATTACAACAGCGATGACAATGCCGAAGAGCAGGGCTGGATGTACGTGCCGAATCTGCGGCGTGTGCGCAGGATCGCGACCACCGCGCGCACCGATTCCTTTCTCGGTAGCGATCTCATGATCGAAGATTTTCTGGGCTATTCCGGTCGCCTGAAGGATATGGAGTGGTCGTTCCGCGGGGCGACCTACATTTTATTGCCGATGTACCGCCATGATCAGCTCGAGCATGCCGCCCGCAAGGCGCGGCACTACGACTACAATTTTGTGGACTTTACCGGCGAATCCGGCTGTTTCCCGAAGGTGACCTGGCAGTTGCGCCGCGCCTACATCCTCGAGGGCAAACCTCGTCGCGCTGATCATCCGCTGTCCAAACGCTTCTTCTATGTGGATGCGCAGACCAGTCTGCCCATTCTCGGCAAAACCTATGATCGTGGCGGCCTGTTGTGGAAGATCCTGATGGCTGGTGTGGCACATCCCGATTATCACTTGGCGGAAAATAAAGGCAGCGGCGTGCCAATGCTGGACTCCTCGGCCGCCACGAATGAGATGGGTCGAATGTTCCTGGGGATGGAGCCGCAGATCGCCATGTGGAGTCTGCCGGTGGCGTTTGG
>JANOVQ010000399.1:0-3964 GCA_031417495.1 Pseudomonadota bacterium
AGGGCAACAGTTGCCCGTCGAATAAAATTCGTGCGTTAAAAGTTTGGCACGGCGCGCTGACTTTGATTCAGCAAAACAGCGTCAGGCGGTTGCCTGCACTAAACACTTATCGAGTTTTCCCGCTCATTGCGCACGTGAGCACGGGATGAGCAATACTAGAATTCGTTCCATACCCTGTGGCGTCCCATTCAAACCGTCAACGTCTTAAGACGTAGTTGTACGCGGGCTTGTCACAGGGGCAGACACCGATTCGAACAATCAATATAAGGAGCGCGACCGCGCGCTAATCAAACCAAGGATCTCACGCCATGACCCGAGTGCGGCGTTCGGACTTGAAGTCATTGATACGATGCCGCACATCAAGGAGAGTTTGGGCGATGCCTGGATCAGTTAGACGTCGAGCATCACGGTCGCCTCCAGTTGGTTAAAGGGTAGCCATGAAGCGCGCCTTATCGAAAGGTTGTCGTTTGGTGAGCATGACGTAGACGGCGCGGCCGAGGCGATGAGCCAGGATTGAGAGGGCTTTGCCCTTGCCATGTTTGCTGGCTAATCGTGCAATCGCTTTTTGTGCGTCCGGATTGCCGCGCAGGAATAGCACAGCCGCTTCGCTGAAGGCCCACTTGAGATAGGCATTGCCGATTTTCTTGCCCGAGTAGCCGGACTTTTTACCGGCGGATTCCTTGGCACCCTTCACGAGTCGTGCGTAGGAGGCGAACTGGCCGATGGTCGGGAAGCGCGAGATGTCTTCGACTTCGTAGAGGATGACGAGCGCGAGAATACGGCCGATGCCAGGAACTGAGCGCAATAAGTGATAGGCAAACGCGTCATGGGCCTTGGCTTTCATCGCGAGGTCTTGTTCGAGGACGCGGAGTTGCTCATCGAGGTGGTCGATCACTGTCGTATCGAGAGTGACCATTTGCCGGACGACCGGGTCTGGGAAGTGTTCTGGGATGAGGGGTAAATCGGCGCGTCTATCGGTGCGGAGATTTAATGCCGGCAAGTTATATTGGCTGACGGTGTTCTGGACATGGGCGCTCAAGTCGGCGCGATAGCGGGTGAACATCCTGCGTCGCCGGAGTAAATCGCGGGTGGCGCGCATCCTGGCCGGGTAGGCATAGGCTTGCGGGAGCATGCCGGCTTTAAGTAAGCGGGCGATTTTCTCGGAATCGATTCTATCGTTCTTGGCTTTGCCGCCATGGATGGCTTTCATATAGAGGGCGTGACTGAGGACGAAGGAGATCCCTTGCTGGACACACCAATCGGCGAGCCAATGACCTAAGTGAACAGGCATTCGACACTGATGACTAAATCTTCACGGTAGGGGGCAATGGCGGCGGCGAGCAGCGCCGGGTCGGTCTTCATATTGCAATGAAGAACCGTTTTGCCAGCCTGAGTAAGGATACAGACATACATCTGCTTGGCATGTAAATCGATACCGCAATAATGCTGATGAGTCGTGGTATAAAATCGCATGTGAGGTCTCCTGTTGGGCATTGAGTCGATGAACTCTCAATTGACTAGGACAGTCAGCTTGCTGACAAAGCCTGAAAGTCCCGGCAGGGGGCCTCAATGAGTATCAAGCCAATCGAGCCGACGCGGTGACATATTGGCATCGAGGTTTTCGTTCGGTGGCCCGCGCGGCTCATCGGCGGCGTTAGGTGCGCGAATTGACTACGCCAGGCTGCGGCGCGATGCTTGTTGAAAACCAGAAGGTTCGATATGGACGTACATTTAAGAGAACTACCAGTAGCCGAGCGCATCAAGCTCGTTGAGGATTTATGGGACAGCATTGCTGCAGATCAGAGCGTCCTGCCGCTTACCTCTGCGCAACGGGTCGAACTCGATAAGCGGCTGGAAGCTTATGAACTCGACGGGGATCGTGGAAGAGCGGCTGACGAGGTCATCGCAGGAATTCGCAAGTCGTTATGAATTACATGGTTCGGCTTCGTTCCGCCGCTGCTTGGTATGAAAGACAACAAGCTGAACTTGGCCAGGAATTTCTTAATGAATTCGTCAAAATTCTAAAAACTCTCGCCGAGACGCCCCTGATATATGCGGCCGTATATCGAAAAACGCATCGCGCCATTCTTAGTCGTTTCCCTTTGAGAATCCAATGGCCGATATCCAAACCGACGTTTTGATCATAGGCACTGGCCCGGCAGGTTCGGCCGCCGCGGCTTTGCTCTCGAGCTATGGCATCGATAACCTGATCGTTAACCGTTACCGCTGGCTCGCCAACACCCCGCGTGCGCACATCACGAATCAGCGCACGATGGAAGTGTTGCGCGATCTTGGGACTGGGGTCGAGGCGGAAGCCTATCTGCACGCCAGCCCGCAGGAACTCATGGGACACAATGTGTTCTGTACTTCGCTGGCAGGCGAGGAAATCGGCAGATTACCGACGTGGGGCACGCATCCGCTGTCCAACGCCGAGCACCGGCTTTCGTCACCCACCTTCATGAACGACTTACCGCAGACCTTCATGGAGCCGCTGCTATTCAAGACCGCCTGCGCGCGTGGCACCCAGGCGCGTATGTCAACCGAGTACCTCAGTCATATGCAGGATGCGGAGGGCGTTTTGACGACCTTGCACGATCGGCTCACGGATAGAAATTTCACGGTGCGTTCGCAATATCTGATCGGCGCCGATGGCGGCAATTCGCAAGTCGCCGAGCATGCGGGCCTGCCTTTTGCCGGCAGCATGGGCGTGGGTGGCTCGATCAATATTCTGTTCAAGGCGGATCTCACGCGCTTCGTCGCCCATCGGCCTTCAGTGCTTTATTGGGTGCTGCAGCCCGGGTCGAATGTCGGGGGCATTGGCATGGGGCTCGTGCGCATGATCCGGCCATGGAACGAGTGGTTGATCGTGTGGGGCTACGATATCAGCCAAGGGGAACCCGCGGTTGACGAGGCCTTTGCGGTGAAGGTCGCGCGCGATCTCGTGGGTGATCCAGAACTCAAAGTGGAGCTGCAGTCGGTCTCGACCTGGACCGTGAATAACCTTTACGCCACTAAAATATCCCAGGGCCGTGTGTTCTGTCTGGGTGACGCGATTCACCGCCATCCGCCGTCGAACGGCTTGGGCTCGAATACCTCAATTCAGGATGCTTTCAATCTCGCGTGGAAGCTCGCGCTGGTCCTTAAGGGTCAGGCGGGTCCGCGGCTGCTGGATAGTTATGACGCGGAACGTGCCCCGATCGCGAAGCAGATCGTCACGCGGGCGAATCGGTCGATCGAAGAATTCGGCCCGATCTTCCAAGCGCTCGGATTGCTCGACTCAGTCGATCCCGAGACCATGCAACGGAACATGGCCGCGCGCTGCGACGATACCCCGCAAGCGGAGCAACAGCGCGCCGAAATCCGCCAGGCGATCGCGTTCAAGGCCTATGAATTCGATGCGCACGGCGTAGAGATGAACCAGCGCTACCGATCTGAGGCGGTGGTTGGCGACGGCACCGAGGAGCCGCCGTTCGCGCGCGATCGCGAACTTCACTACCAATGGACAACCTGGCCAGGGGCGCGCCTGCCGCACGTCTGGCTATATACCGCTGACGGTCGCAAGGCCTCTACGCTCGACCTCGCTGGCCAGGGCAGATTTACGCTTTTCACCGGCATCGGTGGCGATGCCTGGGCGGACGCGGCACTGCTGCTCGGGGCGGAGTTTGGGCTTGAGATCAAGGTTCGTATCATCGGCCCGCGCCGCGAATGGCAGGACTTTGCCGGAGATTGGGTGCGCGCCCGCGACGTGCGCGACAACGTGGTGATTCTGGTCCGCCCGGACCACCATGTCGGTTGGCGCTGTGCGTCGCTGCCGGAGGAACCCACGCGCGAACTGCGCCGAGTCTTCAGGCAGATCCTGGGCAAATGATGCCCCAGAGACCGTGCGGGCTCCTCAGAACCGTTTGTGCTCAAGGAAGTCGTCAATCTGCAGGCCTAAGCCCAACCTCTTGGCTTCTTCATAGAC
>JANOVQ010000400.1:0-3624 GCA_031417495.1 Pseudomonadota bacterium
GCAGCTCGGAAATGGCGCTGCCACCGCGTTCGATGTCGCGCGCCACGCCACCGGTACGTCGGGCCAAATGAAATTTAAGACTCAGCGCATGCAGATGACGGAACACGCGGAGCGTGATTTCGCGCGACGCGCGTGCCATCACGCGCGCGAAGACAACCTGCCGCAGTTCGGTGAATAAGGTCACCCCGATCCGCGAGGCGCCATACGCGAGCAGCAAGGCCACCGGCAAAACCAGAAGATTCGGCGCGATATTGAGCCGATCCACCAGCTGCTTCAGCGCGATCGGCACGCACAGGTTCACCAGCTTGGCGGCGACAATCAGCGCCAACGCGAGCGCAATGCGCCCCACATAAGGCCGCAGCCACGGCAGAAATTCGGCGAGCACCGACGAATCGCTGCGCGCGGTGAGCGCGCGTGAAACTGGCGAGTCGCCGGGTTCTGCAATTTCCAAGGCAGGGCCTGGGTTAGTGGGTAAAGTCATTCTCGACTGATGGTGCCTGCTGTAGCGCATAAAGCCGCGCATAGAGTCCATGCTGTTTGAGCAAGGTCGCATGCTCACCTTCTTCGATCAGGTGCCCGTCTTCGATCACCACCACTCTGTCCACGCCTTCAATCGTGGACAGCCGATGCGCGACGATGAGGCAGGTGCGACCCTTGCGCAGCACCCCGAGCGCCTGCTGAATTCGGCGTTCGGATTCCGCATCGAGCGCCGAAGTGGCTTCGTCCAGAATTAAAATCGGGGCGTTCTTCAACAGCGCACGCGCGATCGCAATACGTTGGCGCTGCCCCCCGGACAAACGCAGACCGTTATCCCCAATCTCGGTCTCGAAGCCATGCGGCAACTGCTGCGCGAATTCGCTGACAAAGGCGGCCTCGGCGGCAGCCAGCACATGTTCACGCGGCGCATTACGCAACACCCCGTAGGCGATGTTGTGGTAGAGGGTGTCGTTAAACAGCACCACGTGTTGGCCAACATAGGCTATCTGTGCGCGCAAATCGCGCAGCGCAAGCCCCGCTAACGGTTCACCATCGAGCAGAATGCTGCCCCGCGTCGGTTCATAGAAACGCGGCACCAAATTAACCAGGCTGGTCTTGCCACTGCCGGAGGGGCCAACGATTGCGATCGATTCACCCGCGCGAATCGTCAACGTGAAATCGTGCAGCACTTCCTTGTCGCCATAGCTGGCCGTAACTTTGCGGAACTCCAGCGCACCCCGCGCGGTCGCTAGCGCGCGACCACCTGCAGGTTCAGCCGCTTCATCAATCACGGCGAAGATACTCTCAGCGGCGGCGAGTCCGCGTTGTAGATATTCGTTCATGCTGGTGAGCCGTTTCACCGGCGAGAGGAGCAGGGCCGTGGCGGTCACGAAGGACACGAAATCGCCGCGCGTCATCCCGCCGTGGGCCGCTTCGCGTAGCGCCAACATCATCATGAGCCCGACGCCGAAGGCGATCAGCGCCTGGACCACCGGCTCGGTGGCTGCGTTGGTGCCGATCACTTTCATCTGGAACTTGCGTGCGGCGTTAATCGCGCGCGCAAAGCGCGTGATTTCATAGTCCTGACCACCGAAGATTTTGATATCGCGATGGCCGCTCAACGCCTCTTCGAGCACCGCGTTAACCTGCCCCATCGAGCCTTGCAGGCGCCTGCTCATTTCCCGCAGGCGACCGGACACGGTTTTAATTACCCAGCCGATGGGCGGCGCGAGCACCACCAGAAATATCGCGAGCCGCCAGTTGATGAAAATCATGTACCCCAGCAGGGCGACAATCACCACCGAATCCTTGACCAGCACCGTCACGCAATGCGTGGCAGCTTGGGCAACCTGGGTCACGTCGAAGGTAAACTTGGAAACGAGTTCGCCGGCTGATCGTTGATCAAAATAGCGCGCCGGCAGCGCCAGCAAATTACGGAACATTGCGCCGCGCAGATCCATCACCACTCGATGCGCCACCCAGCCCAAGCCTACATCGGCAACATAGGTCATAACCCCGCGCAGCAGAAACAGCCCCACCAACACCAGCGGGATCAACACCGAATAACGGCCGGCTGTTGCACCAAACTCCTCATCGATCACATAGCGCAACAGGGCCGGCAGGATCCATTCTGTCGCAGCCAGCGCCACCATCCCCAGCAAAGACGCTAAAAACAACGCCCGATGCGGTCGGACCTGGGCCAGCAGACGCAGGTAAAGCTGAGTCACTCGAGAAGATTTGATCATCCCTGCACTATGCCCGCTGAAACGGGCTTTTGCATCCGACCCAACGGCTTCCGCGCCAGGGGGGTGCCTTAGCAGAGGCGATGCCATAGGAGAAATTTAGCCCTTGCGCGCGGAAAAACCTGCCCATCCAGAATCCAAGGGTTCTATACTCCGCAGCACCATAACAACGATGACGCGGAGGGACGTGTGCGCACAATTCTTGTTCTTAACGCCAAGGGCGGCAGCGGCAAGACCACGCTGGCCACCAATATCGCGGGATTTTTTGCGGATCGCGGCCAAAGCGTCGCACTCGCCGATTTCGATGTCCAACACAGCAGCATCGATTGGCTGGCGGCGCGTGAAGCCGACCGTCCCGAGATCAAGGGCATTGATGCCGCAAATCACGGCCTGCGCGTGCCGACCGGCGTCGAGGTGCTCGTGATCGATGCGCCGGCGGCGACCCACAGCGAAGCGCTGGGCAGCTTGGTGCGCCGGGCACAAACTATCTTGATTCCGGTCCTGCCCTCGCCAGTCGATGTGCGCGCGGCGGAACATTTTCTCGCCGAGCTCCTTGAAGTGCGCGTGATCGAGCGCCACGAAGTGAAGGTTGCCACGGTCGCCAATCGGGCGCGCGAAGGCACCCAGGCCACTGCCGAACTCGGTGAGTACCTCGAACAACTCAAGCTGCCGAGTGGGCGAAAATTGCCGTTCCTGGCCCATCTGCGCTCCAGCGTAAACTATCTCCGGGCCGCGGAGCGCGGTCTTTCTATCTTCGAATTCGCACCGATGGCCACCCAACCTGATCGTGAGTGCTGGGCCCCAGTCACACGCTGGTTAGCCAGCGCGCGCAGCATGCCGGAATAGGCTTCCAAGCGCGCCTGGAAGAAGGGACTTCAGCGCCGTTTTAGGGGTCCCTCGTGAGGCCCCTTGAGGATCGGCAAACCGCCGGCTGCGGTGGCATATTCAAGACCGAGTTGGCGTTGCCGGGCAGCCGCCGCCGGCTCGTCCAGGCGTTCCAAGGTCTCGGCCAATAAGCGATACCCGCTCGCACTCGGCGCGCGCGCCAAGGTCGCTACCAAATATTCGCGCGCCTTCCCCCATAGATTCTGGGTCAAACATAAGCGGCCCAAAGCCAGCAACAGCGTCGGATCTTCGGCGTGTGCGGGCAACCAACGCTCGGCTTGGCGCAAGGCGTCCGGTGCCGCCGGCGCCTGTAAATCGCCATAGAGTGCGAGCAAGCGCGGATCCCATTGGGTGAGCAAGGCCTTGCGGAGCACGCTTTCAGCGAGTTGCTGGGCATCTAATTGCAGCAGTACGCGCACATACGCGGCGGTTACTACTGATACCGCGCGCACCGCTTTCGGTAATTCATCCCACGCCTTAGTGAGTGCCTCCCGGGTCGCATAGGGGCGGGCGAGGATGC
>JANOVQ010000401.1:0-1781 GCA_031417495.1 Pseudomonadota bacterium
CCGAGGTGATCAGGTGAGTGTAGTAGCCGAGCGTGCGAGCCTCTTTGATTAAGACTTCGAGATCCTGCCGGACCAGCGGTTCACCGCCCGAGAATCCGAGCTGCGCCGCGCCCATCTTGCGTGCCTCGCGCAGCACGCGGAGCCAGCTCTCAGTATCGAGTTCATCTTTGTAACGCGCGAAATCGAGCGGATTTGAACAATACGGGCACTGCAGCGGGCAGCGATACGTGAGTTCGGCCAGCAGCCACAGGGGCTTACTTGAGTTCGACGGACTTGAGCCAACCGTTGCCATAGGCAACCTCCAGAAATTTGTACACATCCTCCGCCAGCGGCACGCCTGGGAACTGCGTTTGTAAGGCTTCTAAAATCGCCTCAATCGAAGTTTTGCCATCCACGCGCTTCAGGATTTCACCGGCGCTGGCACCCAGTTTGACCATGCCTTCGGGATACAGCAAGACATGGCATTGCTGCGCCTCTTCCCATTGCATGCGATAGAGCGGGACAATCTTGGGGATCAAGGTGGGCGCCAGTTCACTGCTCATTGGCGGTTGGACAGCTATAGAACGGTGGTTTCATTTCAATGTAAGCCAGCCACATCGCATCCAGCATGGTCCACAGCACATTCAGTTTGAACTGCAAAATATTCAGCGCATATTCCTGCTCTGCGCGCGCGCGGAAATGATCCAGGGTGACCGTCAGACCGTGCTCAACATCGCGGCGGGCTTCGCTGAGTCGTTGCCGGAAATAGCGATAGCCCTGCGCCTCTATCCAAGGATAAATCTCGGGCCAGTTGTCTAGTCGCTTCTGGTGAATGGTCGGTGCGAACAATTCAGTGAGGGAAGAGCAGGCGGCCTCTTCGAAGCTCGCACTGCGTGCGAAATTCACATAGGCATCCACTGCGAAGCGTACCCCAGGCAGGACGAGTTCGCCGCTCGTGACTTCATCACGCTGCAGGCCGACCGCACTCGCAAGTTGCAGCCAAGCCTCGATGCCACCCTCGTGACCGTCCGCGCCATCATGATCGAGAATGCGTTGAATCCACAGCCGGCGCGCTTCGCGATCACGGCAGTTGGCGAGCACCGCCGCGTCTTTGAGCGGAATCGCCTGTTGATAGTAGAAACGGTTGGCGACCCAGCCGCGCACGGCTTCTTGCGAAATCCCCGGACCATTCATCGCGCGATGAAAGGGATGATGAATGTGGTAGAAGCGTTCTTTAGCGCGCAATTGGACCGCGAACTCGTCGCGCGACCAAGGCACTGTGCTGGTGACGACCGGGCGGGGGACAGCAGATTGGGCCACAGTTGTCTCAATACACGGCGGGGCAGAAGTGGTGCGAGTTCGGCGGGCGCCGCACGCGCTGGGAGCTAAGAGCTGCGAGGGTCGCGAACGACCCTCACAGCGGCATCAGTCACTCAGCAATCAACGGTTGTTGATATACATGGTCACTTCGAAGCCAAAACGCACATCGCTGTACGAAGGAGTTTCCCAAGCCATGATAACTCTCCAGATTTAGTAGTGGATCGCGACACGCTTGAGACGTGTCTCCCACACTGCGACAATGGATTGCGCGGTGTTCAATGAGGGAGAGCAGAAACCGTGCCAACGTTGATCACCCTCGTGCGCCTCGATCACACTGACCGGAGCCAATGGCGCACGCGCATCCCATAACGACAGCGTCGAATCCCGTCCTGTCGCCAGAAGCTGAGCACCGTCGTTGGCGAAACCCTGACGAAGTTTCTGGAAGAGAACCCCAAGGTCGCCAAGATCATCGTGCAGAAGGG
>JANOVQ010000402.1:0-2482 GCA_031417495.1 Pseudomonadota bacterium
GCACAATATCGAGATCTATCGGCAACGCTTCGCGACCGGGTCGAACGCACCTTATCCCCATATGGATCTGTCGCCCAACCTGGATTTCGCTGTCATCGCGCGCGGCATGGGTGTTACCAGTCAGCGCGTGGAGGATCCTGAACAGCTCGCGGCCGCGCTAAAGGCCGCCTTCAACGCACAGGCGCCGCGCCTGATCGAGGTGGTGATCGCGGGTAAACCATGAGCGTGCAGGCACAGGCTGGACTTCCCAGCGGCAAAGCCTAAGCTAGGCACAGCGCAGCGGTCGCGATTGTCGACCTGAAAAGCGGGTCTCCGGGCGCGCGACTCACGCGCTAAACGGGCGACGTTGCGGGTATTGCTAGGAGGAAAAGGCATGTGGAAATATCTCCGTTTCGGCTACATTCATTGGCTCTGGTTTGCGCTCACCATAGCGGGCCTGCTCGCTGGTGGATGGTGGATGTGGAGCGGGGTCGTGTTTCTGTTCGTGATCGGTGTCGGCGGCGAGGTGATGACGAAGCGCTGGCGCGATGAGAGCAATCCTGACTACGCCTATCCCATCCTCCATGATCTAATCCTGTATTCAGCAGTGCTTGGCCACTGGCTGGTTGCCTTCGTCGCCATGTGGACGGCAAGCCGTTACGACGTTCTCGGCTTGGGCAATTTCAGCGGCCACCTGCTCGCTGCCGCCGGGGTGACCTACGATCTCTTCGGCGCCCGCGCCAGCAACACGGGACTCGACTTTCTCGGGGCCGGTCTCTCCCTCGGCGGGGTGCTCGGGGTGAGTGGTATTTCGGCCGCGCATGAACTCACACACCGGACCGCCAACCCGTTTGACCTGTGGCTCGGGCGCTGGGATTTTGCGCTGAGTTTCGGCGGCAATTTCGCGACCGAACATGTCTATGGTCATCACAAGCAGCTTGGTCAACCCGCCATCGATCCGGTTTCGCCGAAGCGCGGCATTGGCTTCTACGAATTTCTAACCATTGGCACCTGGCGCCAATGGAAAGGTGGCTTCGACCTCGAACGCAGGCGCCTCGCGGGGCGGGGCCGACCGTGGTGGTCAGTGCAGAACCGGGTGCTGCAGGCCTGGGCGCGTGGCGCAGTGGTGGTGGCGTTGAGCTTCCTGGCCGCCGGCTGGCTTGGTTTCACGGTATGGTTTATCGCGGCCTGCTTTTCGAAGTACATCCTGGAAGGGCTTAATTTTTTCTCGCACTACGGTCTCATTCGCCTGCCCGGCGCGCGGATCACCACACGCAATACGTTTTCGAGCATTAACCCGTTGAGCAATCATTTCACCTTCAATCTCGGGCGGCATGGTTCACATCACGAGAACAGCACCCCTTACTACCTGTTTCGCTATCAGCCGATGCCACTCGCCCCTTATGGTTACCTGACCATGACCTTGATCTCCTGGCTGCCGCCGCTCTACTGGAAGATCATGATCCCGATGTTGAAGGCCTGGGATAAGGAGTGGGCGAGCGCCGAGGAACTCAAGGTCATCGCTGAGCACAATCGTGAATCGGGCATACCGCAGTTACAGCACGAGGGACCGTTGGTGGCCGCCGCGGCCTGATGTCCCAGCTCCCGCCACGGCGCTACTTTCCCACCGTTACGCACTGGGGCAATTTCCTGGTTGAAGTCGCTGACGAGCGCATCGTCGCTGTCCATCCTTACGCGGACGATCCCCATCCTTCGCCGATTGGGCAGTCACTCGCCAACAGCCGCGATCCCAACTGTCGTATCGATCAGCCGATGGTGCGGCGGGGTTATCTCGAACACGGCCTGCGTTCCGCTGGCGCCGCGCGCGGTCGCGAACCTTTCGTTGCGGTGTCCTGGGACGCAGCACTCGAACTTGCCGCGCAGGCCCTCAGCACTGTCAAACGCGAGCACGGTAATGCCGCGATCTACGGGGGGTCTTACGGCTGGGCCAGCGCCGGCCGCTTTCATCATGCGCAGAGCCAGCTGCATCGCTTCCTGAAACAATTCGGCGGCTATACCGAATCGGATCGCACCTATTCGGCAGCCGCCGGCGAAGTGCTGTTGCCGCATATTCTGGGCAGCGATTTATACACGCTGTTTCTGCACACCACCCCGTGGCGGGAGGTCATGACACAGGGTGAACTCGTAGTGTGCTTCGGCGGCGTTAACCCTAAGAATCTGCAGGTGGTCATGGGGGGACCAGGCGCACATACCGCGCCAGATCAATTGCGCGCGTGCCGCCGAGCGGGGGTCAAGTTCATCAATATCAGCCCAATCAGGGCGGACCTGCCGGACTATGTCGAGGCCGAGTGGATCCCGCTGCGCCCGGCCACGGATACGGCGCTGATTCTCGCCCTGTGCCATACGCTCGTGGTCGCCGGACTGCACGATCAGCCGTTCCTCGATCGTTACTGTGTGGGCTTCGCGCGCTTCCGCGCCTATCTCGAAGGGGCCGACGGCGGTCAGCCCAAGGATGCCGAGTGGGCGGCTGCGATCACCACCG
>JANOVQ010000403.1:0-7597 GCA_031417495.1 Pseudomonadota bacterium
GAAAGATATGAAAGCACGAACAGGAGATCTGGCCCGAGCAGGCCGAGCTTGACCATCAGCGCGACCTCCGGCTCGCGTTCGGGGAATTCCCAAGTATTCGAGTGGACGGAAATCGGCAACCCCAATTCGCGGGCCGCCGCGATCTCCGCCTTCAGACGATCGATGCCGCAGATCGGGAGATCGGAGGTCGCGACGCCGAGCGTCACCAGACCATTTCCCGTCGGGAAGCGACTCTGCTGCATGCGTCGTAGGTCGCTCAGCCTTTCCGGCAATCCCGCGAAATGCGGCTTATCAAGCGGCACTTCGTTGAAGCCATAGCCGAAGATCGCGCGGCCGCCCGATTCAAGCAGACCGTCGAGCGCTGCATCGGCGTGTGCGGGCGTGTTGATGCAATGGGAGAAGTCCCATACCGCGGTGATTCCTGCGTTGATGGCTTCGAGCATGCCGACATAGTTACCGATGTAGATGTCTTCCGAGCGATAAGCTCGCGCGCGGAGGAAGCGGATCTCGCGCATGTAGCCTTTCAGCGTATCGTCGTGGGTAACGCCACGCAGAGCGGTCTGCCAAACATGGCGATGGGTGTCGATAAGACCCGGCATGACGAGGCAGTTCGAGGCATCGACGATTTCCGAATCTGAGGCGTCAATGCTCGCGTCAATGCGCGAGATCTTGCTACCTTCGATCAGGAGATCGCCCGAGAACGTACTGCCGAATGTCCCACGACGTTCGTCAAGCGTCATGAGCGTGCCGCCCTTGATGAGTATCTTCTTGCCAGCCATATCTGCTCCCCTTTGCTTTCGATTGAATAGGTTAAATCGGTGATCTAATGGTCAGGCGAGTGGACGACCGCCATCGACGGGAATGACGACCCCTGTCGAAAATGGCAGAGCGATCATCGCCGCGAGCACCGCAATGCCGATTTCCTCCGGCGTCGCGAGGCGGCCGAGCGGGCTGCGCGCGACCTGCTCATTACGCCAACCCTGGTCCAGACCCTGGACAAATGCGGTGTCGACCAGACCCGGCGCAACCGATACGACGCGGATTTCGGGTGCGAGTGCGCGGGCCAGCGACTGTGTCATGTTGTCGAGCGCGGCCTTGGACGCGCAGTACATGACGTTGCTTCCCATAGCGGTCCGTGCCGCAATCGACGAGATGTTAACCACCAGCGCGCCGGGATTGCGTGATAACAAGGGCTTGAAGGCGCGCACGGCAGCAAAGGGACCGCGAACGTTCGTCGCGAGGATGTTGTCGATGAGCTCATCTTGAAGTCCGTCGAGATCCGGATGTGGCACGAATTTCGTCGTGCCCGCGCAGTTCACCAGCAGATCACAGCGTCCATAGGCTTCGTCGACCGCCGCCGCGAGCTTCGCGAGCGATGCGCTGTCCGTGAGCGAAGCCTGCATCGCGAGATGCGGTCCGCCTGGCATCCGCGCCACCAGGTCACGCGCTGCCCGCTCGGAACGCTGGTAGCTCACGACGACGCGCGCGCCGGCGCCGCCCATGACCTCGCAAATCGCACTGCCGATGCCGCCGGCGCCGCCAGTCACTACGGTGACGCGGTCGCTGAGGGTGCCGGCGTAATCCCACATCAGACCGACCCCCCAAAGCGCCGCACGCGGATCGCCGCCTGCTCCTGGTGCCCAGAAAAATGTTCAAGCTCACAGAGTCGCGCGCACACGTCCCCGATTTGAAGCGAGGCTGTTTCGGTAAGGATGCGCTGATAGGTGTGCGTCTTGAGGAACTTACCGACCCACAGTCCGCCCGTGTAGCGACCAGCGCGGCACGTCGGCAGCGTGTGGTTCGTCCCGATGACCTTGTCGCCATACGCGACGTTCGTCAGCGGTCCGAGAAACAGCGCGCCATAGCTCGTCATGTTCCGCAGGAACCAATCCGGATCGGCGGTCATCACCTGCACATGCTCGGAGCAAATGCGCTCGGCTTCAGAGAGCAACTCTTCACGCGTGTCGCAGACGATAATTTCACCATAATCCCGCCAGGCGACGCTTGCGATAGGAGCAGTATCCAAGCGCCCGAGTACCGTCTCGATCATTGCCGGTAGTTCGTCCGCGATTTTCCGGCTCGTGGTTAGGCAGATCGCCGGCGAGTTAGGCCCGTGCTCAGCTTGGCCCAAGAGATCGACAGCCACGAGTTCGGTATCCACGGTGTCGTCGCAGATGACGAGTGTTTCGGTCGGCCCGGCCGGTAGATCGATGCCGACGCGGCCGAACAACTGGCGCTTCGCCTCGGCGACGTACGCGTTTCCGGGACCAACCAGCATGTCGACGGGTGCAATGGACTTAGTCCCGAGCGCCATCGCGGCAATCGCTTGCACGCCACCCAGGCAGTAGATCTCGTTCGCACCGCCGAGCGCCATCGCCGCGATAACCGCCGCCGGCAGCTTGCCTTCGTAAGGTGGGGTGCAGGCGATGATGCGCTTCACGCCGGCGACGCGGGCCGTGACGATGCTCATGTGTGCGGAGGCGAGCAGCGGGTACTTTCCGCCCGGCACGTAGCAGCCTATGGCATTGACAGGGATGTTCCGATGGCCGAGCACCACACCCGGCAAGGTCTCGACTTCGACGTCGCGAATCCCCAACATCTGGATCTGCGCGAAGCGCCGGATCTGGGTCTGCGCAAACTCGATGTCGGCACGCGCCTGAGGCGTGAGTGAAGTCACGCATTCGTCGATCTGCGCCTCTGACAGACGGAACGAGGTGGGACTCCATTTATCGAACTGCGCCGAATATCTGCGCACGGCTGCCTCGCCCTCCCGCTCGATATCCGCGAGGATCGCCTCGACGGCGTTGCGGACCAGAGTTTCGTCTGCTTTTCGGACGGGCGCGGGCTTAGCGGTTTTCGGATTCGTGATCATGGTCGAGCCTATTTGATAGCCATCGGATTGATCGGGGACCCGACCGCGCCTGTGATCGGCAGCGGGGGCGCGCAGAAGAAAAACTCGTACACACGGTCCAGTGCGCAATCGTCTGCGAGATCCTTCAGGTAGAAGATCTCGCCCATCGTGATCCCGATTTTCGGAATGACCACCCAGTGCCAGGGCTGCGATGCCTGCTTGGTCTCGTTCGGCCGCACTTCGCAGCCCCAGGTGTCCGTGCAGATCGCGGCGATCTCTCTGGCATGGATCCATTCGGCGGTCTCGAAGGCAAGTCCCGGCGCATCACCTCCGGCATAACTACCCCACTCACCGTCGGCGAGGCGCTGCTCCATCTGCCCGGTCCGAACGATCACGAAATCGCCGCGGCGGATCTCGATTTTCTGAGCCGCCGCAGTCGCGTCGAGATCTGTACATGTGATGGCCGTGCCGTCCTCGAGGTGCGAAAGATTTAGATGGCGCGCCACGTCGAGCAGTACGCCCCGTCCGACCATTTTCGCTTTCGCCTTGTCAATGCCGTTCTTCGCCGCCCCGTTTGAATCGACGAGCCTCGCGTCGTAGCCGTTCCACATCTTGTCTTCGTAAAAGATGTGCCCCAAAGCGTCCCATTGCGTGCCGCATTGGAGCGGCATGCTGACGGCGTCATCCGCGTAGCGCAGTCCACCCGCGTCTTGATTACCCGACACTGCGTCGGTACCCGTCGCCAGCATGGTGTGGATCGGATTAAAACGATTACCCCATAGGCCGCGCTGTGGACCATTACGATCGAAGTTCAATCCCAGAGAGAAAACCTGCCCGCGCCGGATGAGCTTGGCGGCACCGATGACGTCTTCGGGTGAAATGAAATTTAAAGTGCCGATCTCATCGTCTGCGCCCCAGCGTCCCCAGTTACTGCAACGCTCGGCTACGGTCTTCAGATGATGCAGATCAAATGGCACTTCGTCGTGTCGGCGGGGCATAGTGCTTTCCTCGAGTCGGATGGGTATCGGCGGCAATGCCGCCAGCGCATTCGCAGAGAGGAGTTTAGCGAGGCGCGCCGCGGCGCCACCAATACGATTTTTAGCTGGCTGACATCTCGCTTTGGAATAGTCCTTCGGGAGCGCACAGCTCAGCACCGAGCCAGCCCCCTTGCTCAATCTGCGATCGCGCGAGATCTTGCAAGCGGTGTGCGTAGGCGCGCGCAGCGGCGGACAGTGCGCGCGCTGTGGGGTGAACGAAGATCCACTCAATGCCGAGACCTTCGATGGGTGCGGCCGACAAGCGCTTGTCTCCCATCGCTTTCCAGGCTGCACTGTACGGCAACACCGTCGAAGCTAATCCTTCCGTTGCAAGTTCAACCATCGCCGCCGTCGAATTAGAATCAGCGATAATATTTGCAGGCAGTCGCGCAGCCGCGAGTGCGTTCTCGACGATCAGGCGCAGGCTGTTCGGTCGCGTGGTGAGTATGAGCGGACTCTTCGAAACGCGCGCGAGAGAAACTTGCCGTTGTAGATGCGGATACCCCTTGCGTGGCCCGATGAGATAGAGTCGTTCCCTGAGAAGCGGGATCGCTTTCAGATGAGGAAGCGCCATCAGGTTCACGATCACCGCACAGTCGAGATTGCCGTCCTGCACGAGCTTGGACAGATCGATGCTAATACCTTCCTGCACATGTAGCGTGACCGCCGGATAGGCGCGACAATAATCGACCATCAAGGGCACGGTCATCACCTCGCGCATCGAGGGCGGCATCCCGACCGCGAGATCGCCTCGCGGCTCCGTCGCCGTTCCAACGAGATCTTGCCCCATGGCATCGAGATCCTTCAGAAGGACCGCTACTCGGTCTCGTAACCGCGCGCCGGCTTCGGTCAGCGTAACACCGCGATCGACACGCTTGAAAAGCGCGACGCCGAGTTCCTCTTCCAATATCCGGATCTGTCTTGAAAGCGCCGACTGAGCAACGTGCAGCACTTCCGCTGCACGCGTGAAGCTGTGTAATTGCGCCACTTCCAAGAAGTACCGAAGCTGGCGCAGGGTCAGATTTTTCAAGCGGAGGGTAAAAGCATTGTGGAGCATAGGTTAAGAGCAGTTTGGGGCCAGACCGAGAAGTTTAATTTCGCGGGTGCTGCCATTGTGCCACGGGCGCGCAAGCACTAGATGAATGCGCATGATGCGTACATTCATCGTTATGAATATTGCGCAATCGATCGTTAGGCTGACTACGAACGATACAAGCGCCCCGAGCGGCAATGACCGGCCGCTTTCGCCGATTTCAGCGTCTGAGATTCGGCTTCGTGTATGTCCGAATTTGGCCGGACCGAGACCCCTACCGCATTGCGGCAATTAGAAACCAATAGCCATGCAGGGAGGCCAAGTGCGTGACCAAAAATACCGCCCGTCCTGATCTAATCTTGGGGGCAGGGAAGCTTCTCTTATGGGAACTGAGCGGAATGAAGATAAAGATAGGTTGACAGGATCACGACTCCCAATAGGAAGACACCCATCAACGTTCCCCCGCTGATGGCGCTACGCACAATTTTGGAACCGCATCTCGAGCAGCTTTCGGCCTTTGAGCTGATCTGGTTCCCGCAGTCTGTGCAACTGATTAATGCCATGACTCTTCAACGTGCCTTATCGATTTTACTGTCGCGTGTCCGGATTTGATTTGTCCGTTGTGGGCGTAGTAGCGGTCGGCCTGTTCTATTATTCGAGACCCTTCGCTTACGGGCGATGAAATCTAGGCCGCCTGCGCAACAATCGCACGAAAGTGCTGACGATTAGCACCGGAGTACCCGCTGAAATGCCGAGGGGTCGTGTTCGTAGTGGCACGATTTCATCAATAATCGTCTATCGTGCCGTCGATTATGCTGGCAATCCGCGCTATCGCCGGAAAATCAGCCGGTGCAATTTCGAACGTGACTTCGATGACGTTCAATTGTGGACGGTCAATTTCCAGCAGCAATCGGGATGGCGTTAGGTCCAGCCGCGTCACGAGGAAATGCCCGGTATAATTCTCGTCGTGCGTCTCCACATAACACACGCCACCGTGCCAATCCTCAAATTGCCGTTGAACGCGTAAATACGGACCGTCGACATCGTCTTCGTCCTTCTCGAACGCGAACGCTACCTGAAAATAGTCCCCTGCTTCTGACGCTGAGACGTTGTTTGCGTGGAAGCGCACGTGATTATCTGCCGGGTCCAACAGTCAGCGAGGCGGACTCGCCAGGTTCCAGGCAGTAAGTAGTCGCCTTGCCATTTTCAAAAATTGCATTTTGCTTTTACCATTCCTCCGCCGAACGGCGATCTCTAGGCCGGTTGAAGGCGCTTACCGCACTGCAGCGATTAGAGATCACTGGTCAGTCGAGACCCTTCCGGCCAACTTGTCCTCTGCTATCCCCGGGTCAATCTCCCTGAGTAACTGTTTTGACAGCCCTCCGGGTCGTCCGCGCAAGAGCATCAGACTGGCCTCCTCGCGCAGAAAAGCTCGATTATTTTCCAGCATGTTTTCCCACAGAGCGAGGTCTATCAATCCTTGCTCGGCGAGATGCATCGTGATTTCGTGTCCGAATAAATTAGCCGACAAGAGCACCGACAAACGAAACCGCTCGACCTCGCTTAACGCGTCGTTACCGGCGCGAGCCCGCGTTAGCAAGTCTGGAAGATCGGGCTGGAACCACGCGTCTTTGATCTGCTCAATCGCCTGATGATAGGCAGATACTTGAACGGCCTGCGTA
Source organism: Pseudomonadota bacterium (assembly GCA_031417495.1). Taxonomy (GTDB): domain Bacteria; phylum Pseudomonadota; class Gammaproteobacteria; genus CAIKBL01. Next base: position 6,604 of record JANOVQ010000403.1, read on the forward strand.
TTGAGCTTCAAGTTAATGCTGTTCTGTCGAACTTGATATCCGACAAACAGGAGCGAAACGATCACGGCAACCGCGGCGACAATCTGGCTGATGAAATAGCCGTCTTCGAGTGACATCGACCTGACTCCTTCTGATTGCAGGATCCGAATTGACATCGTCTAGTGACGGCGCCGTTTAGGTCAGTCCAGAGATCCGTAGATTCACGTTTTCCACGTTAACGCCGAGGGATGCCCGTGCCTTTTCGTGAGACAGCTTTCGTGGGTTTAGGAGTTCGCAATAACGACGCCCGAGCGGCAGTTCCTGGCCGAAACTGGCCATGACGATTCTTGGAGAAGCTCGACGCGTCGGGCACCTAGTCTTCCAGGCCAAGTCGGCAGAACCACCGATAGGCTAAGTTCAAATGGACTTCTTCGCACAGGCGGCGCTCCGAGCGAATACCGAATACGGGTGACCCAAATATTCACACATCGCTAAGCCGATAATTATTGGCGCAGCGCGCGGCCATGCCAAAGCGCTTATAGCAGGCCTTGGCATTCGCCAACTCAGCGCTGGCTTCGGCATGTCGGCCTTCGCGTATGAATAGTTGCGCGCGAAGTTCGTGTAGCTCGCCTTCGAAGAGACCGAAGTTGGCGCGCTTTATCAGCGCTTCGTACTCGTCGAGCGTGGCGGTGAGATCGTAGGCGGGTTCCATTAAAGCAAGTTGCACCCGTGCAAGCACGGCGTAGGCATGCGGATTCCAAACCGACCGCGTCTTACGCATGAACTCAACGGCTTCCAGCGCGCTGGCGCGCGCGGCTGCAAAATTACCCATCGCCAGCTGCGCGCCGCCAATCAACGCGAGTAGTCGAGGTTCCCACGGTCCGCCCGTGGCGCGTGCACGAATATCGCGGAGGGTGTCGGTGGCGACGCTAATTAACGTTTCCCATTGATATTCGCTCGCGAGCGCATCACACCGGCTAATGGCGGCATACATCTCATTGAGTGCACCGAGATC
>JANOVQ010000404.1:0-5462 GCA_031417495.1 Pseudomonadota bacterium
CGCCAGCGCGCCATGCTCGATTTCGCGGTCAAGATGACGACTGGCAGTTACACCATCGTTGAAGCTGATCGCCAGGCGCTGCGCGAGGTCGGCTTCAGCGACAAAGACATTTGGGATATCGCGAATATTGCCGGCTTCTACAACATGACAAATCGCGTCGCGAGTGCGGTCAACATGCAGCCCAATCCGGAATACCACAGCTTGCATCGCTGAAGCGTGTATCGCCTAAAAAAGGGAATCGCTTTGACGCGGAAGCTCTGCGGCATGCTCGCCGTCACCAGCAGTTGCCTGCTGTTTATGCTGGTGAGCGAAGCCGACAATTTATTAGGACCGCTCGCGGGTATCGCACAGCGCTACAAGATGCCGGCGCAGAGCATCAGTGCATTGGTCCAGGACGTGACCGGCACGCGCCCGCTGCTCGCCGTCAATCCGCAGGTCCCGCGCAACCCGGCCTCGACCCTCAAGTTGCTTACGACCTTTATCGCGCTCGACACCTTGGGTCCGATCTATTCGTGGCGCACCGAAGTTTATGCTCTCGGTCCGATTACCAATGGCGTGCTGAAAGGCGATTTACTGTTGAAGGGATTCGGCGATCCATATTTGCTGGAAGATCACTTCTGGCAGATGTTGGGTGAATTGCGCCGTACCGGCTTGCAACGGATTACAGGCGATCTCGTAATCGATGACAGTCACTTCGCGCCGGCGGCGCAAGATCCTGCCGCCTTCGACGGTCAGGCCTTTCGCCTGTACAACGTGCTGCCCAATGCGCTGCAGGTTAATTTCAAAGCGGTCACCTTCATCTTTGCGCCGCGCCCGGATGGCAAGGGTGTTCTGGTCCGCACAAATCCGGAATTGCCGAATCTCAAAATCACGAACCAACTGGAGCTGGAACATGGGCACTGTCGCGGCGTGCTCGCGACCGTAAAGATGGCGGTACCCGATCCAGTGGCCGCCGACACAGTGGTGCTGAGTGGGCGCTATCAAACCGGCTGCGGGGAACAGACCTTACCGCGCACGCTGATGACCCCGGCAAGCTACACCTATGGCCTGTTCCACCGGCTGTGGGGCCAATGGGGGGGCGTGCTGGAGGGCGGTGTGCGGCGCGGTGTGCGGCCCGCGCACGTCAGGCCGTTATTAGTGTGGCATTCGCCGCCGCTCGCCGAACTCATCCGCCCACTTAACAAGTGGAGCAACAACGTCATGGCGGACGCGCTCTTCTACACCCTGGGCGGCACATTATTTGAACCTCCGCTGAGGCCTGCACACGCCGCTACCGTCATCAAGTCCTATCTCACCCAACACCGCATCCCCACTGCGGGTTTCGTGATGGAGAATGGTTCGGGGCTTTCGCGCGTGACGCGGATTACAGCGCAAACCTTGCACGACCTGCTGCATCAGGCCTATCACAGCAGGTACATGCCCGAATATTTGGCTTCATTATCGATTGTTGGGCTCGATGGCACCCTGCGACGAAGGTTCAAGCAAAGCCCTGAAAGCGGTTGGATGCATCTCAAAACCGGACATCTCAATAATGTCGCTGCGGTCGCCGGCTTTGTGCGGGCACAAAGCGGTAAAACCTACGCGGTGGTGCTGTTCGTGAATGGCGCGACGGGCGGATCCAACGCCTTGTTCGATACCTTTTTGCGGTGGGTTTATCAACAGTGAGGCGCCGCTTCGCGGCTCGGGCCGCGCGCGCCCGACGCGCGCTGAATTTCTTCCGTAGGCGCGGCTTTAGCCCGCTAAAACGAATGTTTTTCCGCGCTCGAGGGCGCCGACAAATAGGCGTGACCTTTACCGCTGAACTGTGCCTAACGCCGCCGTCATCCTCGCCAGCACTTCCTCCAGAATCGCTGGCGAAGTCGCGAAATTCACCCGCACAAACCCTTCACCAGCGGCGCCAAAGGCTGGACCGTCGCTGAGTGCGACCTTCGCCTGCTCAAGAAAAAATTTCTGCGGCTCCAGGCCAAGTTTGAGCGCCCGACAATCCAGCCAGGCGAGAAACGTCGCCTCAGGCGGCGTGTGTTTAACTTGCGACCAATGGCTCGCGCAGAACTCAGCCACGCGCGCGCGGTTGATCCGCAATTGGGCTAACGTGGCATCCAACCAGGGCTGCGCGGTGGTCCACGCAGCGCGCGCAGCTGCGATGCCGAGCGCGCTGCGTCCACCGCGCACATGGGCTGGGATTTGTCGAAATCTGCGCCGCAATTCGTCGCTGCCGAACACCGCCACGGCCAAACAAAGGCCGGCAATATTGAAGGGCTTGCTGGGTGAGGTGAGCGTGATGGTGCGCGCGGCAAGCTCCTTGCTCAACGAGGCAAACGGAATATGGGTCCTTGCATCGAGCATGAGGTCCGCATGAATTTCATCTGAGACCACGATCAGATCGTGCCGCAGCACCAGTTCCGCGAGCCCTTCCAGTTCAACACGGGTGAACGCGCGACCGGTCGGGTTGTGGGGATGACAGAGCAGCAACAACTTCGTGCGTGAGTCGATCTTCCGGCTGAGCGCGTCAAAATCGATCTGGTAGCCGTCTGGCTGCTGGACGAGAGGACAGATATCGGCGCGACGTGCGGTTTCCGCCACCGAGATTAAAAAGGGCGGATAGATGGGGGTTTGGATCACAATCCCGTCGCCAGGCTCGGTCAAGGTCAACAAGGAAAGATAAATGATCTGCACGACGTCGCTGAAGAACTCGACCTGACGCGGTGCCACCTGCCATTGATAGCGCGCCTGCATGCGTGCGCAAAACACTTCATCGAGACCGCTCTTGGCGTAGGCTTGCGGGTAACCCAGATCGCCACGCGCCAGCACCTCTTCAAGCGCTGCGCGGATAGTAGGCGCGATGGCGAAATCCATATCGGCAATCCACGCCGGTAACACCTCGGGGCCGTAGGCCTGCCATTTGATGCTGGTGCGGCGACGGAGTTCAACGAGCGTCGGTTGCTGATCGGTCATAGGCGGGTTCTCGGGTAATTCAAGTGTGTCTTAATGGATCGATTCCGCACCATGAAACAGTACCACTAACATCACGCCGCTCGCGATCAAGATTAATTGCGCTAGAGATTCACGCAAACGCACCCCCCGATGGAGCGCGGGAATGAGATCAGCGACCGCAATATAGATAAAGCTCGAACTCGTAAACGCCAACACAAAAGGCAGATAGGCCTGGATCTCCTCGATCCGCCACCACGCCAGCAACGCGCCGACGATCATCGCGAGACTCGATACGGCATTAAGCGTGAAGGTTAAGGTACGCGAGAAGCCGCTTTCGATCATGATGGCGAAATCGCCTAACTCCTGCGGGATCTCGTGGGCAATCATCGCGACTCCGGTCAGCAGGCCAAGCCGCACATCACTCACGAACACTGCTGTTAGCAGCACCCCGTCGAGAAAATTGTGGAAGGAATCCCCCACCATGATCAGGGCCCCCGCGTGGTGCCCGTGCGGCGCATGGTGTTGGTGGCCGTGGCTGGCCTCTCCGTGGTGGGCATGGCGCCAGATCAGTGCCTTCTCAAGCACGAAGAAGACCAGGATGCCAAGCAGCACGGTGGCCATGATCGGTTGCGGGCCACTGGAGTTGGGATGCTCTAAGGCGTGCGGTAAAAGCTCGAGGAAGGTCACCCCAAGCAAAGTGCCCGTCGCAAAGCTGAGAAAATGCGACAGGGTACGCGAGCGCCAGACCTCGGGCAGTAACAGATACCCCGCGCCGGCGGCGAGGCTCAGCACACAGGCGAGCCCACACAGCGTTAAAATCCAGGTCAAGGTGGAAAATTCGGCGAGCAACGGCACGGGGTGAAGGTCCTGAGGTTCGACGCAAGGCGCGGTGGATTGTACTGTGAAATGTTGGGTTACGCTGGGCCAACCCAACCAGAAATACTGGATTGCCGCGTCGCTGGGCTGCGCGCGACGACCGGTGGGTGCTGCGCACCGTATGGCGCGGGGATGAGATCGAAATGCTGAAACCTATGCAACTTTGCGGGGGTGACATACGATGCAGGCAGTCTGGTCTAAGCGTGCGGTTGGTGTCGGTTAATCGATTCAGGAGTCCCTCCAGTCATGAGTAATTTCTCTGTTGCGCGACCGACCGAGATCGCGCCCGTGCAGCGCCGCGAGCCAGTCGCCGGGGCTTGCGCTGAATGTGGCACCGGCGCACTCATGCGCTATCCGGTGTTGTCCGAAGGCGGCTGGTTTATGGTCGTCAAATGCCAGCACTGTCTGCACTCCCAAAGCCGCGAAAAGTGGACCCGCCTCGGTTATGTCACGCTCCTCACCGACTCCCTCTAACCCCAAGGATTCAAGCTTATGATGGCAGTGGACGTCGGCGGCACTTTCACCGATGTAGTCGCAGTCAAAAATGGTCGAATTCACACGGCCAAGGTTTCCACCGATGTGACGCAGGTGGAAAAAAGCGTGGTGGCGGGGGCGGCCGAACTCGGCGTTGGCGATTCGCGCGTATTTAATCACGCGAGTACCCACGGGCTGAATGCCATCATCACCCGCGCACTCCCGAAAATCGGTTTTCTAACCACTGCCGGCCACCGCGATATTCCGGATATTGGGCGAACCTGGCGGCCAGTCTCGGCCTTGACCGATCCCAGCTGGCGACGCACTTTCGGGGATGCGGCGCGGCCGCTGGTGCCGCGCTATTTGCGACGCGGCGTGGTGGAGCGCCTCAAAGCCAATGGCGAAATTTTCACGGCGCTGGATGAGGGCCAGGCACGCACGCAACTGCAGGTGCTCAAGCGCTGCAATGTTGAAGGTATCGCGATCTGTCTGCTGCACGCCTATACCAACGATGTGCACGAGCTGCGGCTACGCCAATTGGTGCGCGAAGAACTGGGCGACATCCCGTGCTCGGTATCGAGTGAGATTTCGCCGCTCGCGAAAGAATACGCGCGCGCCTCCACCACACTCGTCGATGTCTTCATGAAAATTATCTACGAAACTTATACGCAACGACTGGATTCTGGCTTGCGCGAACTCGGCTTCACCGGCCAACTGAATTTCGCGGACTGCACCGCGAATCTCATCCCTGCGAAAGACGCCATGGAAGCCCCGTTCCGCGTGGTCTTTGCGGGACCGGCCGCTGGCACCGTCGGCAGCGCCCATTTCGGTGCCATGATCGACGAACCGAATCTGCTGTGCGCGGATGTGGGCGGCACCTCGTGCGATATCAGCCTGGTGTCCGGTGGCAAACCGTTTGTAAATACCACCTTTGAGCTCGAACATGATCTCGTCGTGAATGCCTTGTCGAACGATATCTCCAGTATCGGCGCGGGCGGCGGCAGTATCGTTGCCATTACGCCCAGCGGGGATATCAAGGTCGGCCCCGAAAGCGCAGGCGCGGCGCCTGGACCGGCCTGCTATGGCCGCGGCGGGACCCAGCCAACGATGACGGATATTTGTCTACTCGCGGGCATTCTGGATCCGGATGGCTTTGCCGGCGGCAAGATGAAGCTCGA
>JANOVQ010000405.1:0-1956 GCA_031417495.1 Pseudomonadota bacterium
CGAAGGCGAGGAAATTCGGATCTTTCACTTCGAGCTTGGAAACATCATCGACAGATTCCACGAGGTACATACCACCGCGTCCTTTGCGGGCGCGGTATTGGCCGAGAGTGCCTTCCACTTCCGGGTGGCCCGCGTGGCCAATTAAAATGCATTCGCGGCCTTCCTGCTGGTAGCAACCAACTTCCATGTGCACCTTGGTGACCAGCGGACAAATCGCGTCGAACACCCGCAATGTGCGGCGCGCGGCTTCTTCGCGCACCGCCTTGGAAACGCCGTGGGCGCTGAAGATCACAGTGGCGTCGTCCGGCACTTCGTCGAGTTCATCGACAAACACCGCGCCTTTTTCGCGCAGACCATCCACCACATATTTGTTATGGACTACTTCGTGCCGCACATAGACTGGCGCGCCGAAAATTTCGATCGCGCGCTCGACAATCCCGATGGCGCGATCAACGCCAGCGCAGAAACCGCGCGGATTCGCTAAGTGGATTTCCATAACTTTCTTCCTCTAGTTTTCTCGACAAATGCCCGGCCATTATAGCCATCGCGGCTAGCGCTTCGCAGCATTGGCGCGCGGTGGAGCAACGAAAGTGCTGCAGATCAGCAGGACCGCGCCGAGCGTAATGGCGGAATCCGCAAGATTAAAGGCGGGAAAGCTCCACGTTCGGTAATAAACCTGGATGAAATCCACCACGTAACCCAACCGCATGCGATCGATGACATTCCCCAATGCGCCGCCCAAAATAAGGCTCAAACCGCCACGATAGACCGGCGACGACGCGGCCCGTAATAACACCACCAGATAAAAACTGACAGCCAATGCCAGCGCGGAGAAAAGCCAGCGCTGCCAACCGCCCTCATTGGCCAGGAAACTGAACGCGGCACCAGGGTTGTGCAACAAAGTGAGATTGAAGCCCGGCAGCACTGCCTGCGGTTGTGCGTAGAACAGCCACTGGCTCGCCAGAGACTTCGTCAGTTGGTCGAGCCCGACGACCATCATCGCGAGTGCGAGCCACCGTCGAAAGTGCGGCGCGGCATTCGTCATGGTGATGAGCGCGCCAGGATTCGGCGAGTATCCGCGCAATCCACCTGAATTTGCGCAGCCAGCGCGGCAAAATCCGTGAACGGCAAATCGCCGCGAATGCGTTCCACAAAATCCACCCAGAGATAACGCCCGTAGCAGTCTTCGGCGTAATCCAGCAGGTGCACTTCCAGCACCCATTTCTCGCCTTTGATAATCGGCCGCGTCCCCACATAGGCGACTCCCGGCCACGGCGCATCGCCCACGCCATGCACCCACACCGCAAAGATGCCCTGCAGCGGCGAGCGTCGCCGCGCCAGATTTAAGTTGGCCGTCGCAAAGCCCATGGCCCGCCCGTTCTTATTGCCGTGCACGACTCGACCCGAGATGCGGTAGGGATGACCGAGCAGCTCGGTTGCCAACGTGAAATCCCCTGCCAACAAGGCGGCACGCACCCGGGTGCTGCTGGCCCGTTCGTGATGGGAGAGAAAAGATCCGGTGTAGTCGATCTTGAAATCATACTGCGCCGCGAAGCGTTGGAGCGTTGAATAATCCCCGCCGCGATCGCAACCAAATTTGAAATCGTCACCCACGATCAAGCCCTTTATCCCTAAGGTGTTGACGAGGAATCCTTCGATGAATTGCGCGGCAGTGAGCGCGGCAAGTTGCGCATCGAAATGCAGTACCAACAAGCGCTCCACTCCGTACTGAGCGAACAGCAGACATTTGTCGCGCAGACTGCTGAGCCGGGACGGTGCGGCGTCGCCCCGAAAATATTCGGCGGGCTGCGGCTCGAAAACAATCACCGTGGCTGGCAAGCCGCTCGCACCGGCCAACTGCAGAAGCTTTTTAATCACCGCCTGATGCCCACGATGAACGCCATCAAAATTGCCAATGCTCACCACACATCCGCGGTGGGCGGGGCGAACATTGTG
>JANOVQ010000406.1:0-2570 GCA_031417495.1 Pseudomonadota bacterium
TTCTTCCATGAAGAAGGGCGTACCTTCGGTTCTCTGCAGAATCCATTGCCGGTGTTCCTTGAGTTTGGTGGTCAAGCCCGCGTCCGCGGGCTCTCCGAGCAGGATGCCGAGAAACTCTTCTGCCTCAATTTTCCCGAATGGCGCGAGCCGCAACTGGGTGCAATAGCTCTTCGAGCCCCATTCCTGGCGGTACTCGGGTCGATAATTCGTCAACAGTAGAATCCGCGCGCTTGCCAGACTTTCGACCAGGTTATCCAGAAAGCCTTGTGTTTCACTGTCGATCCAGTGCAAATCCTCAAAAATCAGGACCAATGGTTGTTCCAGGCTCGCGCGCAAGGTCGCGCGTTTGAGGGCTTCGAAGGTTCGCCGGCGCCGCGTCTGCGCATCCAACTGTGGCAGCGGGGAAGCGGGATCATCAATGTTCAACAACGCGAAGTAATAGGGCAGCACGTCCTCTAGATTCCGGTCCAAGCCCAATATCTTGCCGATGACCTTCTCGCGGCGGGTGCGATCGTCATCCTGTACCTGGATCTGAAAGTACCCTTTTAGCAGTTCCGTGATCGGCAGGTACGGCGAGGCTTTGCCATGCGACGCAGAATAGGCTTCAAACACTGCAAACCCGGCTGCGCTCAATTTGAACTCATGCACCAGCCGCGACTTACCCATCCCAGGCTCGCCCATGATGCCAATCACCTGGCCGCGCCCCGCGCGCGCATGCTCCAGCGCCTGCTGCATCTGTGAGAGTTCCTGCCGACGGCCGACGAAACGCGTGAGTCCGCGTCGCGCCGCGATCTGAAGACGTGTGCGTAATTGCCCCACACCCGTGACTTCATAAACTTCTAACGGTTTTTCGACGCCTTTGATCGCCGCCTCGCCCAGGGCTTTCAATGCGAAGTAGCCCTCGACCAGTCTTTGCGTGTAGGCCGTGATCAAAATCGAGCCTGGCGCGGCGATCTGCTCCATGCGGGCCGCGAGGTTGATCGAGTGGCCTACGGGCACATAGTCCGTGTGCAGATCATCCTTGCGGATCGAGCGGACGACGACTTCGCCGGTGTTGAGGCCCACGCGCATTGCAAGCGATGAGCCTTGCTTCAACCGGACCTCGTCCGAATATCGCCGCAGCTCGTCCTGCATACGCAAAGCCGCGAACACCGCCCGCTGTGCGTGGTCCTCGTGCGCGAGTGGCGCACCGAACAGGGCCAGGATCCCGTCACCAAGGGCCTGGGCGACATAACCTTCATAGCGATGTACCGCATCCATCATGATCTGCAGCGCGGGGTCGATGATGGCGCGTGCTTCCTCGGGATCGAGCCCCTCCAGCAGCGCGGTCGAACCTTTCAGATCGGCGAACAATGCTGTAATCGTCTTGCGCTCGCCGTCCGGAGCCCCGCGCGCTTCCATCGCTACTTGCTGCGAACGGATCCGCTCAACGAGATGAGTCGGCGTGTAGTCCGCAATGCGGCGCGGTGATAGCTGCACCACGGAACTGGTCTTGGCCGTTGGTGTGCCGCATTCGTCGCAGAACTTCGCAGTGGGACTAAGCTCACCTCCACAGTGGGAACATCCACGCTTGAGGGGCGCCGCGCATTCCTCGCAGAACTTTGCTCCCTCGCGATTTTCGTGCTGGCAGGCGGGGCATTTCATTGGGCTCATTCTAGAGGAAGGCAGCCGTTAGAGCTCCTCAGTTCGGGTAGAACCGCCCTTCCGATAAACCGTCATAACACCACTTCCTCGTCGAGTCAGCTTCAAGATTTTTGCGGAACAGCCACCACAATCTTGCCCTGCTGGCCGTTCGCTTCCATGTGCTGGTGGGCCGCGACAATCTCCTCCAATGCGAACACCCGATCAACCGCTGGCCGGTAAATTCCGGCCGCGACACCAGCGGCCACAGCCAACTTACCGCGCGCGAAGAGGTCCGGAAAATTGATCACTTCAAACAGCGAATAGCCACGCACCGTCAGGCCCTTGGCGAGACCGAGCGCGACCTGGAATAACGAAGGTTCACCGCCGAGGCGGCCATAGACAAAAATGCGGCCGTGGTAACGCGTCGCCTCGGCGAGCTGCACCAACTCCGGCCCGGCCACTGGATCGAACACGAAATCGGCGCCACGGCCATCTGTTAGGGCCAGGATCTGCGCGGCCATATCGCCGCCCTGGGAGGTGACGATGTGATCCGGGCCATAGGCTGCGATGAAGGCGCGCTTGCTGTCATCGCGCGTGACGGCGATGGTGATCGCGCCCAACTGGCGCGCCATCTGGATCGCCGCGACCCCCACGCTGCTACTTGCCGCGCGGATCACCACAGTCTCACCCCGCGCGAGCTTGCCGTATTCGACGAACGCGCCCCACACCGTCATGTAAGGCATCCAGATCGCCGCGCCCTCGGCCCACGACAGATTAGTAGGCAAGGGCATGACCGCGTGTTCGGGCACCCGCGCCACGTCGCCATAGGTCCAGTAATACCCCATCTTGAAAGAGGGCACGGTACTGACTCGATCACCAACCTTGACCGTGGTTACCTGCGGGCCCACTGCGCGCACGATGCCGGATGCCTCATAGCCGAGTGCCGA
>JANOVQ010000407.1:0-7182 GCA_031417495.1 Pseudomonadota bacterium
AGGCGCTGCCGGTGTGGCCGACGGCGTTGCAGCCGTGGCTGGTTGCCGCGCAGTCAAAAGGCGGTACGGCGCAATAATCCGCGATCTTGGACGACCTCAGCCGCTGAAGGGGATTGGCCAGAGCGTGCCTCCCGAGCAAGCGAGCCATGGATGGCATAGCGCAGCGAGGGCGGCAACGGAGCATGTCAGGGATGACATGCGAAGTGGGAAGCGTCGGCCAATCCCCTTCGGCGGTGAATCGCCTATCGCCGCCTTACTCACCGCCAGCATTCTCTACGCCATTAGGTATCCGGCGAAAAATCCAGCGCGCGCAGTTCGAGCCCCGCGATTTCCTGCAGCGATTTGCCAGCGATGCCCTGCAAATCCCCATACATGCCGACAGTCGCATTCATCACGCGCTCGATTTGCTCTTCGCGTTTCGCCCATTGTTTGAGGATGACCTTGCGTTCACGGTCGAGATCTTCCTGCATCGAGGAAAAAGCTTCCACAATCGCCTCCACCCGATGTTTGAAGCGAGGACCGGTGAGGTAGCCGTACACCAGCTCGGTTTTGGTCTGCTGGCCGTCAGCGAGCTGCCGCGCGAGGGCGACCTGCAATAAGGTCTGGCGCAGTGCCGTCGCCACGGGCAGCGCTGCCCGCGGGTTCGTAATCCACACGCCGTCCAGGATATCGAAGGTCTCGATACCCTTGGGCAGCACCTTGCTCACCAGGATCGCCACCTCGGCTTTGGCGGCGCGTTGATCTTCGCGCAGCTTTACCAGCCACCCGTCACTCCAATTGCGCGTACGTTTGGACTCCCACAGGATCGAACCACCCACCTGTCCACCAGGGCTCAACACCCGTTGCAGCACATCACCGCCGAACTCGCCCTTGGCCACGGGTTCGATCTGATCGTACGGAAATTTCGCGCGCAGCAGTCCTTCGAGCTCCAGCTCCTGAACCTCGCCTTGCAGTTGCTGTGAACCTTGTTCGGCTTTGCGCTTCAGCTCTTCGATTTTCTGCTGCATGGAGGCGATGGTCTGGTCTTTCTCCATGACTTTCAGTTTCAGACCTTCCTCGGCTTCACGTTTGGCGATTTCGCGCACATCGGCCAGGCCTTCTTGCACTCTTTTCTCGATATTAAGTTCCAGTTCGCGACGCGCATCAGCGAGCTCGCGCTGCTTGCGGATCAAATCCGCCTGCGCGAGCTGCGCTTCGGCAAGCTTGGCTTCGCGCGCATTCAGGACCTCTTGCAATTCTGTGACTTCGCGTGCTTTGGCGGTGAGTTCAGCTGCGTTGAGCAACTTCGCTTTACGCGCTTCCTCAGCAATCAGCTGCGCGCGCGCGGCTTCGAGTTGTTGTCCAACCTGCTCCGCGATCTGTGTTTCCAGGCTGCGTTGCGCTTCGCTGATCTGCAGTTCACGCGCCCGCAGCGCGTCCTCCCGCAGCGCCGCCTCGGCATCCTTGTGCGCCAGCCGTTGCTCATACTGCTGGCGGGTGGCGGCCACCAGCGGCGCGGCCAGCGATTCCGTCAGTCGAATTTCGGTGTGGCAATGCGGACAGGTGATCGTCGGTTCGGTCACATGCAGCGCTCGCTCAGGAACTACACGACAACATCGAGCAACCGGCGCGCTCACGCGCCCAATCCGGGCGCTTCACTGCAAAGCGCTCGCGTGCCGGCTGTTCGTCGTAGGGATGGCGTAACAGATCGAGCAGCTCGTGGAGCAGGGAGTTATCACCCTGTTCGGCCTGATCGATGGCGAGTTGGGCAAGATAATTGCGCAGCACATACTTGGGATTACTACGCTTCATGGTCGCCACGCGCTCAAGGTCGCTGCCCTCGTCCTGCGCGACGCGCGCCAGATACTGCCGCAGCCAGCCCAGGGTTTGGTCGCGCGTGTCGGCGCTAAGGGCATCCGGCAGATAGTAAGCGTCGCTGACAACCTCGAGCAGGGTTTCATCGCTGGCCTCAACCGTGAGCCGGGGATCAGCGAGCCGACGATAAAAAATGGTCATATCCGTTTCAGTGAGCTGCAATACGCCATGCAGATCATCGACAAGATCCTTATCCGTCGCCGGATCAAAGCGGCTTAAGCCGAGTTTGTCGGCCATGGTTTGCTGCCAGGCTTCATCGAAAGCCAGATGGTAGGTATCGAGTGCTTCCTGCAACGGCGGCACTTCGTCGATCAACGGATACAGCGAGTTCGCGAGCTGCACGAGATTCCACAACGCAATCTGCGGCTGCGCGCCAAAGCGATAGCGGCGACCTTGCGCATCGGTGGTATTCGGCGTCCAACCCGGATCGAAGTTCTCGATCCAGCCATAGGGACCATAGTCGATGGTAAGGCCGAGAATCGACATATTGTCGGTGTTCATCACGCCGTGCACAAAGCCGACTCTCATCCAGTGCGCGACCATGATGGCGGTGCGCCGGCAGATTTCGCGCAGCCAGGTGAGAATGGTCTCTTTGGAGGGTTTGCCGAGCGACGGGAAGTCGGCGGTAATAGTGTATTCCACCAATTGTCGCAACAGATCAACCTCGCCGCGCGCCGCCAGGATCTCGAAATTCCCGAAGCGCGTGAAGCTCGGCGCAACGCGGCACACAATGGCGCCGGGCTCTGGCCGCGCATTACCGTTGTAGAACATATCGCGGATCACCGACTCACCGGTGCCGATCAAACTCAAGGCCCGCGTGGTTGGGACCCCCAGGTGGTGCATTGCTTCGCTGCACAGGAACTCGCGCAACGAAGAGCGCAGCACGGCGAGTCCATCGGCGGTGCGGGAATACGGCGTAGGGCCGGCGCCCTTGAGCTGTAGCGCCCAATGTTCGCCGCGCTGATTGACGATTTCGCCGAGCACGATCGCGCGCCCGTCGCCGAGCTGCCCTGCCCAATTGCCAAATTGATGGCCGCCGTAGCACATCGCAAACGGATCCATCTCGCGCAGTACTCGGTTGCCGCTGAAGACTTCCGCGAATAGCTCGGAAGCACAATCCGCGGGCGACAAATCGAGCAAGGCCGCCACTTCCGGGGCGTAAGCCAGGACGCGCGGCGCTCGCACTGGCGTCGGCTTCACTCTTGAATAACACGCGCCCGCGACTTGGCGCCGAAAATTCTCAGTCTCTGGGTCGCCCGGCAGTTCGCGCGTGAAGCGATTATCGAATTGCAGAGAGTTCAGCATCGCCCTACTGCGCGCCGGCTTGCTTGCGCAAGAAATTTTCGAGCACGTCGCGGGTGAGATCGCCGGACCGTGCCGCGACGAGCTGGCGCTGTGGATTGAAGACCAGATAGGTTGGCGTGCCGGTAAATTTATCGCCGGTGGCGGCCTCGAAAGACTTTGCCATGCGTGCCGATTCGGCGACCACCGTCGGAAACGTGAAAGGCTTGGTCGCCACGAACTCGCGCACCTTAGGAATTTCAGCGTAGCCATCGAGTGAAATTCCGAGCACTTCGGCGTCCTTACCGAGATGCGCGTCGTGGAACGCCGAGAGCTCGGGATATTCCTTCTTGCAGATCGGGCAATAGGTGGTCCAGAGCATGACCAAGGTGAAGCGATCAGATTTGATCTGACTCGCCAGCGAAGAGGTCTCGCCAGCGAGAGTCTTTACTTCAATGCCGGCGGCCTGCGTCACTAAGGCGCACAGGGCCAGGAAGATTAATGCAGCAGCGCGCGGCAACCAGACTAACGCCTTCATTCAGTTGGCCAACGCCCGGCGCAGCGCAAGCGCTGCGTCATCCAGGGCCGTTTTGCCTTTGTCGATTTTGCCGCCCATCCGCGCGAAGCCATGAATCATGCCGGTGTAGCAGTGGTGCTCGACGGCAACGCCGGCGGCACGCAAGGTTTCGGCATAGGCCTGTCCTTCATCGCGCAAGGGATCGAATTCCGCAGTCTGGACCAGGCAGGGTGGCAGCGCGCGATGATCGGAGGCATGTTGCGGCGACAGGCGCGGATCGGCCCATTGTTCGCGCTCTGCCTGATACCACAAACACATCTTGTGATACGCGGGCAAGGTGAGGAAGTAGCCTGTTGCATTGTCGCGGAGTGAGGCATTGTCGGCGACGAGATCGCACACCGGATAGATTAACAATTGAAAGCGCAACGCGGGCCCACCAAGGTCGCGCAGGGTGAGTGCCACGCTCGCGGCGAGTTGGCCACCGGCCGAATCTCCGCCCACCGCCAGGCGGGTCGAGTCGATGTTCAACTGCGCGGCGTCGCGCGCGGCCCACTGGACCGCCGCGACGCAATCGTCGAGTGCGGCGGGGAAGGGATGTTCGGGTGCGAGGCGATAATCAATCGATAACACCGCAAGGCCGGCAGCGACAGCGAGATGCCGACACAGGTGATCATGCGATTCCAGTGAACCGACGACCCAGCCGCCGCCGTGATAGAACACGAGTGCGGGCAAGGCGGTGACGTTGCCCGCGGGGCGATATACCCGCACCGGGACGACGCCAGCAGGACCGTTGAAACTGGTATCGCGCACCGCTACTGCCCCGGGATCGTAGCGATAGGCCGCAGTCCCGGCTTCGTAACCGGCCCGGATCGCCAGATGATCCGGCGCAGCGAAGGGTGCGCTACCGCCCGCGGCGGCCTCGATAATGGCAGCACATTGGGGATCAAGCGGCATCGGCGGACTCCGGTCGGGATTGACCGCAGTGTACGCGAGTTAGGCAAAGGCAGTCAGCGTCGCGGGCGGCCCAGGGAAGACGCCTTACACTCGGCGTGCCACCGGCAAGCGATCCATCCGGCGCAGGGCGGGGAACAGCCGCATGAAGCTCGCGACGACCAGCAAGGTCAGGGTGCCGCCGAGGAGCACCGAGGGCACTAAGCCTAACCATGCGGCGGCCATGCCAGATTCGAACTCGCCGAGTTCGTTGGAGGAGCCAATGAAAATGCTGCTGACCGCGCTCACCCGTCCGCGCAGGGCGTCCGGGGTTTCTAACTGCACCAATAGATGCCGCACATAAATACTGACCATATCGCCCGCCCCGAGGGTGACCAGCGCCGCCAGCGAGAGCCAGAAATTTGTTGAACTCCCGAACACCAGCGTGGCGACACCGAACAGCGCGACCCCGCTGAACATCCAGCGCCCGACGTGGCGGGTGAGCGGACGCCAGGCCAGCACGCCCGCCACGATGACCGCCCCGATCCCCGGTGCGGTGCGTAACAGGCCGAGGCCGGCCGGGCCGACGTGTAAGACATCGGCGGCAAAGATCGGCAACATCGCGGTGGCACCGCCAAATAACACCGCGAACAAATCGAGTGAGATGGCGCCGAGCAAGATAGGTCGTTGCATGACGAAGCGCAGGCCTTCCACGGTGTCGCGTAATTGCCAGCGCGCGGCGGCCGTCGCTTTCACCGGCTGCATGCGCATGATAAGCAACGTGGTCACCACTAAAAGTGCGACCGCACTGCCGTACACCACCGCTGGCCCCAGCAGGTAGAGCAAACCGCCCACGGCGGGCCCGCCGATTCCCGCCGTTTGATAGAGGGTTGAATTGAGCGCGACGGCGCGCGGGAAGAGCGCGCCGGGCACCAGGCTTGGTGTCATCGCCTGACCGGTTGGCATCCAGAACGCGCGACCGGCGCCGAAGAACGCCATCGCGACAAAAATTGGCCAAGCCACAACCAGACCTTGCAAAGTGAACCACAGCAGTACGCTCGCGCTCAGCACCTCACACGCGTAGGCGCCAATCAAGACAAAGCGTTTATCTGCGAGGTCGGCGATTTGCCCAGCCGGCAGTACCAATAAAAAGAACGGCAGAAACTGCACCAGGCCCACTAACCCAAGGGCCAATGGATCGTGGGTGACCGCGTAGGTTTGCCAACCAACGGCGACTGCCAGCATTTGCCAAGCCAAGGTCGCCAGAAAGCGCGCGACCGCGTAGCGCACGAAGTCGCGGTGCTGCAGCAGCTCGCGCAGCGAAGCAGTCGAGCTCACGCGCAGGGATTATTGGGTCAGTGCACGTTGCAAAAGCGCGAGGCCGGCGTGCGTGAACTCCCACATATTGGCCTCGCGGGCGGCGCACCCATTCTCGATCCGCAGGGTGAGCGAGACCGGGCCTTCGACTGCGAGTACGCAGATCCCAGGCGGATGCCCATACGAAGTTCCTGCTGGTCCGGTTGCGCCGAGTTCGGCAATGCCCCAGGTGGCGCCCAGTTTGTCGCGTATGGTCCGCGCGCAAAGCGCGACATAGGCTTCGCTGAGTGGCGTCTGTGCCTTGAGCGCGTCTTTGGTCAGGCCGAGCAGTTCGTTGCGCGCCTTGAGCGTGTAGATGACGGTGCCGCCGAGGTAGTAGGCGGAGGCGCCTGGCACCGCGAGCAAGCTCGCTGAAATCAGCCCTCCGGTGGAAGATTCGGCGACCGCAATGGTTTGTTGTCGGGCTTTCAGGAGTTCGGCGATTGCTTGAGCGGGTCCGGCAAGGTCGGGCATGAGATTTTCTCCGTAAGGGGAGCCGCAGCTTACTGGATTCGCGGTGAGTGCGCCGTCATCGCAGAAAACGCGAGGTACGTCGTGCACGAATTGATTCGCACCCTGCAGTGGTTCCACGGTCACGCTCTGTATACTTCGCGTATGCATCATCATCGCGCTTATCGCTGCCACCAATTCGGTGATTACCGCCAGCTCAGGTTGGATACGCTAGCGACCCCCGAACCGGGCCCGCGCGAGGTTTTAATCGAAACCCGCGCCTGCGCGGTTGCCTTTCACGAGATGTTGATGGTGCAGGGCTTGTATCAGTTAAAACCGCCGTTACCGTTCACCCCAGGTAGCGAGGCGAGTGGAGTCGTGCGTGCAATAGGCGCTGCGGTGACGCGCTTTAAATTAGGGGATCGCGTGATTGGCGCGGTGCGCTATGGGGCACATTCTGAAAGGCTCCTGGTCGCAGAAGAAGCGTGTTTCTCCTTGCCGCCCAAATTTGATTTTGCCGAAGGTGCGGCCTTCCTGACTGCCTACAAAACGGCCTATGTGGCCTTGGTCCCGCGCGGAGCACTCAAGGCCGGTGAAACGTTGCTCGTGCATGGCGCGAGCGGTGGGGTGGGACTGGCCGCAGTTGAACTCGGCAAGCATCTAGGCGCTGTCGTCATCGCCACCGCCTCGAGTGCGGAGAAGCTCGCCGTGGCCCAGGCGAAGGGTGCTGATCACCTAATCAATACTTCACTCGAGAGCGTGCGTGCGGCCGTTAAGCGGATTTCCGGTGGACG
>JANOVQ010000408.1:0-2750 GCA_031417495.1 Pseudomonadota bacterium
CGCCGCTGGAAACCCGCGGCGTGCTCGCCGAGTGGTCGCCTTCTGATGGCCTGACGGTCTATAACACCACGCAGCGGCCGCATATTGATCGCCTTGCCTTCGCCGACATTCTGGAGATTCCGGCAGAGAAAGTGCGTGTGATCGCGCCGCGCGACATCGGCGGTGGTTTCGGTCTGAAAGCGCCGTTTTATCGCGAAAGCGTGGTCGTCGCGTATGCCGCGCGCAAGCTCGGCCGACCAGTTCGCTGGATCGAATCGCGCTATGAAGGGCTGATGAGCATTGGCCAGGAACGCGGCCAGGTGAACGCGCTCGAAGTGGCGGCCAACAAGGACGGCAAGCTGCTTGCGCTGCGCAATCGCGGCGTGGCGGATGTCGGCACTGGCCAGATTGGGGTCTACTGGGGTTTCGTGATGCCCTTCCTCGGCGCGATCGAAATGCCGAACGCCTACACCTGGGGCTTAGGGGATGTGCAGTTAAAGGTCGTTTTCACGAACAAGGCCTGTTTGACGCCGTGTCGCGCATTCGGCCATTTCCCGACACGCTTTGCCGTGGAACGCGCAGTGGACATGGTCGCCCGCAAATGCGGTCTCGAGCCGGCGGATGTCCGCCGCAAAAATATTGTGCCCAAGCTGCCGTACACCTCGGTCACCGGCGAGTACTACGACAGCGGGGATTTCCTGAAAGTGTGGGATAACTTGATGGTACAGGCCGATCTGCCTGGATTCCGTCGCGAACAGGCGGCAGCGCGTGCGCAAGGACGCTATATCGGCATGGGATTCGGCTGCGGCGTCGAGCTCTCTGGCGTCGCTTCGGAACTCATGGTGCCGATGGAGAACCAGCCAGGGTACGGTGCCGCGACTGTGCGGCTCGACCCGCGTGGCAAAGTGTTCATCCTCGGCGGTGATGCGCCAGGCGGCCAGGGACACGAAACCACGATTTCGCAAATCGTCGCCGCGACCTTTGGCATCAGTCCGGAAGATACTGTGATCACGACCGGCGACACCGCCACGACGCCTTTCGGCTCAGGCACCATCGGTGCCCGCATGGGATCGTATTTCGCGAGTGCCGTGCGCAAGGCCTGCGATGAATTGCGCGAGAAGATTACGCATGTGCTGGCGCACGACCTTGGGGTGCGCGCGACGATGGAAGAATTCGCGTTTACGAATGGCGAAGTGGTGTATTCGCGCGATCCCTCCAAGCGCAAGTCGTTCCGCGAGATAGTCGAGCGCATCATCATGTTTCCGGTCAATCTGCCGGAAGGCGAAGTGGGTGGACTCGAAACCACCGCCTTCTTCGAAGCTGCCAAACCGATGATCTGTTTTAATGCCGATGTTTGCGTGGTGGAAGTCGATACCACGAACGGCAACTTTAAAATTCTGAAATGGCTGACTTCCGAGGATGTGGGCAATGTGATCAACCCCATGATCGTCGATGGCCAAATGCATGGCGCCATCGTGCAGGGGCTCTCGAACGCCATCTTTGAAGAATTCATCTACAACGATCAGGGCCAGCAGATGACCGCCGATTTTGAGCATTACAAGCTCGCGACGGCAGCCGATGTGCCGGATATCAAGGTCACCTACGCCTCGACGCCGTGTCCGCACACGCCATTGGGGACCCGTGGGATCGGCGAAGGTCGGCCGAGTGCAGTGTCCGGTGCCCTGTGCAACGCGCTGTGCGATGCGTTAAGCCCCTTCAATATCGAGATCACTGAACTGCCGATACGGCCGAACGTGATCTGGCGCAAGCTCCAGGAGGCGCGTGCTAAATAAAACCCGCTCCTACAAGAGAGCGGTAGCCAGCTAATTTGCATTACCACGGATTGAACGATGGAACTTAAAGACGAAATCCGGATCAACGCACCGCGCGCGAAAGTGTTCAGCGCATTGAACGATCCTGAGATTTTGCGGCAGGCTATTCCTGGCTGTGAAGAGCTGGCCGCGCTTTCGCCGACCGAATTCACGGCCACCGTGGCGGCGAAAGTCGGTCCGCTCTCCGCTCGCTTTAAGGGCGCGGTCAAGTTGGCGGACATTCTAGCCCCGGAAAGTTACACCTTGAGCGGCGAAGGCAAGGGCGGGCCGGCGGGGTTCGCCAAAGTGAGCGCGCAGGTGCATCTTGCTGAGGACGGTGGTGCCACAGTGCTGTCTTACCGCGTGAAGGCGGATATTGGCGGCAAGCTCGGCCAGTTGGGCGGCTCCTTGGTCGATCGCACAGCGCAGAAGTTGGCCGGCGAATTTTTTTCGAAGTTCGAGGAACTCGTCGGTAGCCCAAGTCCTGCGCCAGCGAACGAGCAGGCCCCACGTAGCCGTCCGCCCACCGCCGCCAAGCGGCGCCCGACCTGGTGGTTTACCGCTGCCGCTATGGTCTTTGCCCTCATCTGGTATGTGTTCAACCACTAAGGGCCGACGCTGTGCGTTCGCCGTGATGAAAATTCCTGGCAAGATGTAACCGCGCCGCGCGTCGCGCCGAACTACCTTGCATCGCGATTGGAGGTTCGCAAGAATCTCGGATGGCGACCAGTTCAATGTAACTTTTTTGAAAGGAACTTCCTCATGAAAAATGAAAAATCCCTGAAGCCGGGCATTGTCGCGATCCGCGCGGCCTTTGTTGTTGCGTTGGCCAGTTCTGGCGCGGTCCAAGCCGCGGGCAATCCCTTCGCGATGACCGAACTTTCAGGTGGCTTCATGGTGGCCGAAGAGACCGGTAAGTGCGGCAATATTTGTGGCGGCGGAGCACCTAAATTCAGCGAC
>JANOVQ010000409.1:0-4066 GCA_031417495.1 Pseudomonadota bacterium
TGCGGCACCACGTAGTGCACGTAATCATGCATGCGACGCAGGATAGTGTCCGTAACGGCCTCCGTGCTGTAGCCGCGCAACGCCTTGTCACGATGGAGTTTCTGGATCCACTCGAGATTGATCACCGGGGCCACCCCAATCAACAAGTCCGGATATTGCGCAATGTTGATCGTCGCGTTCACCATTCCGCCATGAAGTCCTTCGTAGAACAGCACTTCGCTCGGTTCTGGTAGGGGCTGCCAGTCAGAAAAAGTGCCCGCAAGCTGCTGGTAGACCGCCGCCTCTTGGTCGGTATGCAGGTAGCGCCGCGTCTGCCCACGCCCCGTTTCCGCATAGTCGCGGAACAGGGCTTCCAGTTCCGTGAAGAGATTGTTGTCCGGGCCGAAGTGGCTGAAATTCGGATTGCCGCGGGCAATTTCTTCGTGCAATTTCTGGGTCATCTCGGCGCGGTTGTAGCGATGGAAACTATCGCCTTCCACATAGGCTGCCGCGACCCCCTCCCGCCGAAAGATTTGCTCGAAAGTGCGCATGATGGAGGTCGTTCCGGCACCGGAAGAACCCGTGATTGCAACAATGGGGTGCTTGGCTGACATTGTTCAATGCTAAGAGATAAAAGACGCCGCGTGAATTCGTTTATCGGGGTCGCACAGGATCTCTTCTCGGCCATGACGGCGACCCATCGGATGTGTTAGATCTCCGGCCAACTACCGTCGCCGCTACGCCTGTCACTGCCGAAGGTGCGGTGGAACGCGTTAAAATATGGCAACCGCAAACGAGAAATTCCATGAAAACTGCCATCAAGATTGACTTCGTGTCGGATGTGTCCTGCCCCTGGTGCGTGATCGGCCTGAAATCTCTGGAGGCTGCATTGGCCAGCGTGGCCCTGGAGATCGACGTCGACCTCCATTTTCAACCTTTCGAGCTCAATCCCCAAATGCCGCCGGAGGGCCAAAATCTGGACGAACATCTGCTGCAGAAATACGGCCGCACGCCGGCGCAATTCGCCGACACGCGGGAAGCGATTCGCAGTCGTGGTGAGGAACTTGGGTTTGCCTTTGTGATGGACAAGCGTGACCGCATCTACAACACCTTCGATGCCCATCGCCTATTACACTGGGCGGAAATGGAAGGTCGCCAACAAGCGCTCAAGCATGCCTTGTTTCGCGCGTACTTCACGGACGGCGAAGCCCCCTCAGATTCGGCGGTGCTCGTGCGGCTCGCCGGCGAGGTCGGACTGGATAAGGCACGTGCGCAGGAAATTCTCGAAACTGACACCTATGCCGAGGACGTCCGCGCGCGCGAGCGCCGCTATACCGAAGCGGGCATTCACGCGGTGCCGGCGGTCATTATTAACGACCAATATTTAATTCAAGGCGGTCAACCCACCGAGGTATTCGCGCAGGCCCTACGCGAAGTCGCGCAAGCCAAGTAACCCCTGCACGATGCCGCGCTTTGCCGCCAACCTGTCTCTGATGTTCACCGAGATGCCGTTTCTCGCACGTTTCGAAGCGGCGGCGCGGGCGGGCTTCACCGCCGTGGAGACCCTCTTCCCCTATGCGCACCCTGTTGCTGAGCTGGCGACGCAGCTCCACGTCAATGGTCTCGAGCAAGTACTTTTTAATGGACCGCCGGGAGATTTCGTCCATGCTGGTGAGCGGGGCCTCGCCGCCATACCGGGCCGTGAGACTGAATTTTTCGAAGGGCTTATGCTGGCCCTGGAGTACGCGAGCGCGCTGCGCTGCCCAAAGCTCCACGTCATGGCCGGCCTGACTCATCAAGGCGCGAATCGTGTGACCTTTGTGCATAACATGCGGCGCGCGGCGCGCCTGGCCGCGCCGTGCAATGTGCAATTACTGATCGAGCCGATCAATACGCGCGATATCCCGGGCTATCTCATTAACCGCACCGCAGAAGCTTTGGCGTTGATCGCGCTAATTGGCGAGGCAAATGTCGGACTGCAATTTGATATCTATCACCGCCAAATCATGGAGGGTGATTTGCTTGCAGCGATTGACGAATTCGGTGCTTATGCCGCCCATGTGCAGATCGCGCAGCCACCGGATCGGGGCGAGCCAGATGAGGGTGAAATCGACTATCGCCGCATCTTCGGCGCGTTGGATGCCGTCGGCTATACGGGCTGGGTCGGCTGCGAGTACAAGCCACGCGGCGATACTGTCGCCGGCTTGTCGTGGTTAACCACCCTGCTTAGCCCCTGAACTAATATGCAGAAATCTTTGGAGTATTCGGTAGGCTCGCTGGGTGCGGCGCTTACTTACACGCCAAAGGCGCTTAACTTCGGCACCAGTGGTCGCCGCGGAGAGGTGGTCGACCTTACTCAACTGGAAATCTATCTCAACGCGCGTGCGGAACTCGACTACCTATGCGCGTTGCCGGTAGCACAGGGTGGGATCCAGGTCGGTCAGGTGTTTTATTTCGCCCACGACTTGCGGGAAAGTTCGACCTGCTTCGTGCCGAGTCAAGGTGATCGGGGCGAACTCGCGCAGGCGATCGAGCAAGCGATTCGCGACGCTGGATTGGTGCCGGTAAATTTGGGTGAAATCCCAACCCCTGCGCTGACGGCGTTTGCGTTGTCCAAGGGTTGCGGCAGCATCATGGTCACAGGCAGCCATATCCCGTTCGAGCGCAATGGCTATAAAACCAATAGCGCGCACGGTGAGTTACTTAAGGATGACGAGGCACCGATCAAACTCCAGGTTGAACACTGGCGTCATCGCTTGCTGGCAGAGCCGTTTGCCCAGTCGCAATTTGCAGAAGATGGCGGCTTCAAGCACGGCCATCGCGAGCTTGTCGCGCCGATCCGCGACGCCCGCGACGCCTACCTTCGACGCTACCGCGATTTCTTTGGTGCCACGTGTCTACAAGGACTGCGCGTATTGGTTTACCAACACTCTGCAGTGGGACGCGATCTGTTAGTTGAGATGTTGCGACTGGTCGGGGCCGAGGTGATCCCCGTCGGTCGCAGCGAGACCTTCGTGCCGATCGATACCGAAGCGATCGACGACACCACGTTGGCCTTGATTCAAGGCTTGAGTCACTCGGCAAGCACTGATGGGAAACGCTTCGATGCATTGGTGTCCACGGACGGTGACAGCGATCGCCCCTTGTTGATCGGGCTCAACTATCACGGCTCCATGCTGCCTCAGGCGCAATTTTTTGGCGGCGATCTGGTCGGTATGATTGTCGCAGAGAGTCTGGAGGCGGATGCGGCCGTGGTGCCGATTAGCTGCAATGATGCAATTGATCGCGGAGCCCTCGCGAATGTACTCGAACCCAAGACTCGCATTGGTTCTCCGTATGTGATCGCGGGTATGAATCTGGCGCGGCGCCGGGGACGGCAGCGAATTTGTGGCTGGGAGGCGAACGGCGGCTTTTTAACGGGTTCAGATTTCGTGCGGGCAGGTCGAGGCCTCTCCGCCCTGCCCACCCGCGATGCGTTTCTGCCGATTCTCTGCGTCCTGGCGCGGATGGCTTCGCTGCGCGCGCCGATGCACAAAATCTTCGCCACGCTGCCGCGCAGGTTTAGTCGCGCCGGGCTGCTGCGCAATTTTCCACGCGCCGCGAGCCAAAAAATTCTCACCGCGCTGACCTCCTTTTCCAGCGACGCACCGCCAGTGGAAACGTTCTTTACGCCACAGAGGGGCTTCGGCAGTCTCGTCAAGACCGACCAAACAGACGGAGTTCGGCTGTATTTCTCCAACGGTGACGTGGCGCATGTTCGCCCGTCTGGTAATGCCGACGAACTCAGAATCTATGCTGTTGCGGATACCCAGGCGCGGGCGGATGAAATCGTGAAGCTGGGAATTGCTGAGCCGGGGGGAATATTACGGCGCTTAGCGCAAGCTTTCGCGGATTGAATTGCGGCACGGGATTACGGGCAGCAGCGGGTAGGTTGGTATCACGCGCACAACCTCCCGCGTCCGCTCAGCGTCACTGATTAGGGCCTGTTGATCTTTCGCATTACATTGGCAACCAAACAATCACGAATGCCAGCGCAAGCATGCTGGCGAAGTTCCGTGCAAGCTTGTCATATCTTGTGGCGATGGCG
>JANOVQ010000410.1:0-7828 GCA_031417495.1 Pseudomonadota bacterium
GTGAGCATTCGCTCGCTGGCGGTGAAGGGTCGCTCACGGTAGGCGTCACCGAAATAGTCGAGCGGCCCAAGTAAATAACAGAGTCCACTCACTGAAATGAGAGCACCTGCACCATAGAGCCATTTGAGATAAGTGGCGGCCTGAAATCGAAATGCCGTGAGCTCGATGAGGACAAGAAAAATCGGCAACAGTAACGCGCTCTCTTTAGTGGCTACGCCCATGATCCCGAAGATCATCATTGCGCTCCACCACCAGAAATTTCTGCAGGCGGCATCTGCGATGCTGCGTTCGCGCGCATGCACATAGCAGATCATCGCCAACAGACTGAAGCTGGCGGCAAAACTCGTCATCCGTTGCACAACGTAGAGGACGCCAGTCAAATTGAGGGGATGTACTGTCCATATAATTGCCGTCAAGCCAGCAACTGTGAGTACTTTCGCACCTGAGGGTAATAACCTTGGCAGTACTCCGCGCAGCAGATAAAACACCAAGCAGCCATTCAGGAGGTGAATGATTAGGTTGGTAATCTTGAATGAAAGCGGCTCGACGCCGAAGAAATGAAAATTCGCCAGAAATGACAAGGAGGCCAGTGGACGTTTGAGCGGGCCTGAATCCGACGAGACTGCCGCTGCAATCAGTGATTCAAGCGAGAGCGAATCTGGGCGCAGTGCGGCATTTTCAACAATATTTATATAGTCGTCAAAAACAAAGTCCCCACTCAGACCAGGGGCGTAGACGGCAGCCCCGAGTAAAATCACAGCCACTATGACCGACAATCCTCGCAGTCCCAGGAAAGTCTGTGATTTCGCTGGCAAGGTGAGCGACTCTCCCAAAAAAACGCCACGGCATGCCGTGGCGTTTAACTCTATTGTAGTGTCGAGTCCGAAAGATTACGGTCGGCAGGACGACGGGCGGTACTTAGCTTCGAGAGTGCCACTTGAACAGGACCAGCGGATAGTCCCTTCGGGCGTGGTCGGGCTCAATAAAATAGTGGAACCTGCAATCGGGTTTCCGCTAAAGGTGACAGTAATAAGACCGTTCACCACCGCAACACTACTGACGTTGTTACCAGTAATGGAGGTCGAAGCCGCCATTCCAGCTGTCGTGTTATCAGATGGCAGCGAACCAGTGGCGGAAAAATATTCGGAGACCGCAGTTTTCCCAGCCGACGCCAAGCTCAAACCTTCTGTCACCTTCGCGCGGATGGTGTAATCCTGATACGCGGGAATCGCGACTGCCGCCAAGATACCGATGATCGCAACCACGATCATGAGTTCGATTAAAGTAAAACCCTGTTGAACTTTTTTCATGGCTAATCTCCTAACTAAATTATCAACTCTCACCTCGGACCGCGCTCTTAGATGGCGGCTCGATTGCCTCCTCCCTCCGACATCCGTCGAGCGAGGCTCGGCAGCGCGCTGCCGGTAAAGCGAGCAGCAAGCATGCCAACTTTAACAATTGAGAAACATTGTGCGCGCAGTCACACGCGATCCCCAATCTGGGGTGGCTACACCTAGATTCGCCTGGACTGCACGGCAGTTCGACCTTGAACTCAGGTCATAAAGTGACGAAATACGGCAGATCCCGCCTCATGAAAGTCACTCGATATCGAGCTTATCCAGGCGATATCGGAGCGCGCGAAAGCTGATCCCCAGTAACTTAGCGGCCTGGGTTTTGTTCCAGCGGGTTTTTTCCAAGGCGTCCACGATCCGTTTGCGCTCCACATCATCCAGATACACCTGGAGTTCGCCCGTGTCCGAAAGGCGCGGATTCTCCGCGCCATTGTCAGGAATGACGGGCGCGGGCAAGCGGAGGTCTGCCGGCTCGATGACGGATCCTTCACACAGGGTGACTGCCCGTTCCAGAATATTCTCCAGTTCGCGCACATTGCCCGGAAAACGGTAGGTAGAGAGGGCCGCAGCGGCCGCTTCGGACAATTCGAAACTGCGCCCGTCCCCGACACCATTTAAAATATGCGTCGCAATCAGCAGCACGTCGCCACCGCGCGCGCGCAGCGGCGGCACTTTCAGTTCGATCACATTGATGCGGTAGTAAAGATCCTGGCGAAAGGTGCCAGCCTCGACCAACTCGGCAAGCGCTTGATGCGTAGCCGACAAGATTCGGCAATCAGTCGCCTCTTCAATCTGTGCGCCCACTCGCCGCACGCGTTTCTCCTGGATCGCACGCAGCAGTTTCACCTGCATCTGCAACGGGAGGTCGGCGACTTCGTCGAGGAACAAGGTGCCTCCATTGGCTGCCTGGAAAAGCCCCGGCTTATCAGTCACCGCGCCGGTGAAGCTTCCCTTGGTGTGTCCAAACAATTCACTCTCGATCAGATCATGCGGGATCGCGCCGCAGTTCACCGGAATAAACGCTTGGGTCGCGCGCGGCCCTTGTTCGTGAATGAGCCGCGCGACGAGTTCTTTACCGGTGCCGGATTCGCCGCTGATATACACCGGCGCCTGGCTGCGCGCGACCTTCGCAATCGTTTCGTGGAGCTGCCGGATGGCCTCTGAGCGACCGACCAGTTGGCGCGTGGGTGCCGCAATCTGGCGCGGCTCGCCAACCTTGATCGCCTGCGCCACCAAGCGGCGCAGATCGTTGATATCGACAGGCTTGTTCACAAAATCAAAGGCGCCCGCCTTTAGCGCCTGAATCGCCGATTCCATATTGCCGTGGGCTGTGATCATCGCGACCGGCAATTCCGCATAACGCTGCTGAATGAAGGTGATGAGTTCAAGCCCGTTGCCATCGGGCAGGCGCATATCGGTTAGACACAGATCGAAACGCTGATTCTGCAACGCCTGGCGCGCCTCGCTTAAGGTCGCTGCGCACGTGCAGTCGATATTCATCCGGCCGAGCGTGATCGCGAGTAACTCTCTGATGGCGGGTTCGTCATCGACAATCAGGGCCTGGTGCGTCATCGGTGTTTCACGCGCTCAATTGTTGGCGATCCGGGTGGGCAAACAGAATGCGCAGGCGACACCCGAGAGGGCCGTGTGCCTGCAGTGAAAGCGCTGCCTGGTTGGCCTCGCATAACTCTCGCGCGATATACAAACCCAAGCCGGTCCCGGTGGCTTCACCGGTGAAGAAGGGTTCAAAGATTTGTCCGGCCACGTCGTCAGTCATGCCTGGTCCCGTATCGATCACATCGATGAAGGGTCGGCCGTTGTCCCGCTGCGTGTCACACACGAAGCGCAGCTGCGGCGCGTTGGTGCTATAACGCAGCGCATTCTCGCACAGGTTCCACAGCACCTGGTGCAGCTGGCTGCGATCCATACGCACCGTGAGCTCGGGATCGAACTCTTCACACACCAGGGCGTGTGCGTCCAGGGCGTGGCGCTCACGCAGCTCAGCGATAAAATCCTCTAACCAGTCGCGCAGAGCAAAGGATTCGCTGACCGCTACCTCGCGGCGCCCGATCATCAGCACGTTCTTGATAATCTCGTCCATGCGCCCTGCGTGTTCCACCACGATTTGGGCGAGGCGAAGATCTCCCCGATTCAGCTCGGGAGATTCCGAGAGCAATTGTCCCGCGTGACTCATCGCGGACAGTGGATTGCGGATTTCGTGCGCGATACTGGCGGTGAGACGCCCAAGCGAAGCGAGCTTGATCTGTTGCGCGCGCTGCTGGGTTTCAGCGGCGTCTTCCAGGAAGACTAAAGTGTCACCGCCTGCGGCTTCTCCTAGCTGAGTAAATGACACGATGACTTCGGTAGCGTTGCTAAGCTTAAGCGGCGTTTTTCGATTCTCGCCGCGCGCGCTCCATTCCTGATAGGCCTGGCGCAAAGCATCGTCCAGAGGAACCACTGCGGCTGCTTGTCCTGCAGGAACTGGCGTGGACGCGATCGCCAGCAGCAAACGCGCCGATTCATTCATCAACACGATTGAAAGATTGGTACTCAGCACCACGATCCCGGAGCGCATGCGTTGCACGATGTGATCGTTGAGCCGCGAGAGTTGCTCAAGGGCGATTGCGCGCTCAGCCGCCAGGGCCTCGCTGCGTCGCGCTTGTTCCGCAAGTGTCGAGGCTAGAATCGCGGTGGCGAACAGCGCCGCGCCCAGCAGCCCGGCTTGGGTGTAACTGGCAGTCGAATAATCCGCATACAAACTGCCGAAGATGGTCTCGGCCAGCACCGCTAAGGTCGCTAATGCGGCGAAGGCAACGGCGGCACGCCACGCCGCGACCAGACAGGCACCGGCAATCGCGACCACCAGCAAGATGCCAAAGCCCCCGGGCGCACCGCCACTGGCATGCATGAAGAGGGTGAGGGCTGCGATATCGAGCAGCACGAGCGCATTGCGCAGCGCATAGAAAGGCAGATGTCGACGTTCGATAAAGATTTGCAGCCCGATGGCAACGATCAGATACACGCTCGCCGACCAGGTCAGGAGCCGAAGGTCCACCCGGGCGAAGGTCGGTGGCAGCTTGCCGAGCGCACCAAGCAGCGCGAATAAACCGGCGATTACTAACCGATAGAGATTAAAGAAGCGCAGCGCGACCCAGACATTACCGGAAATCACGGCAGTGGAACGCTTACGCGCCATAGGCATGTTTGAGACCGCTAGTCGACCCGATGATGCGCACAGACCGGCACGTTATCCGCACCCGTCCTGGCTTCCTGTTCAGGCAAATACACACCGCATTTTGCGCAGCGAACCAGTTTGACTTGAGCCGACGCACGTCGAGTGCCCGTCGCGCGATAGTGCCGATACAGGCGCAGTGCGAACCACACCAGTCCGATGATGATCAGTCCCCGTACGATCCCCATATCATTCCCTGGCTGTTGCAACGTTCAATCTAAGTGAGCTATCCGATATAGTGCCCGCCGGTTCCCCCTGCATTGCGTGCGTTCCTGAAGCGCGCAGTGCATCGCCGGCGGGGTCCCTATATTCGCCACTCTGTGGGACTTGAACAAGTCACCAGCAGACGCTGGATGGCTGATCGACGGTGGTGTGGATGGGCAGTAGGTGCTGACTTTGCCGAGGGAGTGACGAAATGAATTTGCACGAATATCAGGCGAAACGCCTGTTTGCGGAGTATGGATTGCCGGTGTTGCCGGGTCAGCCGGCGCGCACCGTAGACGAGGCGGTGGCCAACGCAGAGGCGATTGGCGGCCAGGCTTGGTTGGTCAAGGCCCAGGTCCACGCCGGTGGGCGCGGCAAAGCCGGTGGGGTGAAGTTCGCGAAAAGCCTAGCTGAGGTGAAAGCGGCGGCCCAGGCACTGCTCGGCACTCAGCTGGTGACCAAGCAATCCGGGCCGGGTGGCCAGCCAATTCATTGTGTGTTGATCGATAGTGCCGCGCAGATCGCGCACGAACTCTATTTGAGTGCCGTCGTCGATCGCGCTTCCAAGCGCGTGACTTTCATGGCCTCGCGCGCCGGGGGCATGGATATTGAAGAAGTCGCGGCCACCACGCCGGAGAAGATTTTCACTGTGCAGGTCGAGCCGGTGCTTGGGCTGCAGGACTTTCAGTGCCGTCGCCTGGGCTTCGCGCTTGAGATGGACGACGCACAACGCAAGCAGTTGGCCACGATTCTGCACGGGCTCTACCGCTTGTTCATCGACAAGGACCTGAGTCTGGTCGAAATCAATCCCCTGGCGATCCTCACCGATGGCAGCCTCGCAGCCCTCGACGGCAAGATCAATGTGGACGACAACGCGCTCTATCGCCAGGCGATCGCGGACTGGCGTGACGCCAGCCAGGAGGACGAGAAAGAACGGCGCGCGCAAGAATTCGATCTCAATTACGTCACCCTCGAAGGTAACATCGCCTGCATGGTCAACGGCGCCGGTCTCGCGATGGCGACCATGGATATCGTGAAGTTGTCCGGCGGGGAGCCCGCGAATTTTCTCGATGTGGGCGGTGGAACCACTGCGGATAGAGTCGCCGAAGCGTTCAAGATTATTTGCTCGGATCCGAATGTCAAAGCCATCCTGGTGAATATTTTCGGCGGCATTGTGCGCTGTGACCTAATCGCGACTGGCATTATCGCGGCGGTCAAAGAGATCGGCGTGAACGTGCCGGTGGTCGTGCGGCTCGAAGGGACCAATGTGGTGGAAGGCAAACGCATGCTGGCTGAGAGCGGGCTCGCGATCACCAGTGCCGAGGATCTCGGCGATGCCGCGCGCAAAGTGGTGCGCGCTGCCGGAGGAGCAAAGTAATGTCGATTCTCATCAATAAAAGCACGCGCGTAATCGTGCAGGGATTCACCGGCAAGCAGGGCACCTTCCACGCCGAGCAGGCGATCGCCTACGGCACCCAGCTGGTCGGTGGTGTCACCCCCGGCCGCAGTGGCGCCAGGCATCTCGAGCGACCGGTGTTCGACACCGTACACGATGCAGTAAGGGCAACTGGCGCCAATGCCAGCATGATCTTCGTGCCACCGCCCTTCGCTGCCGATGCAATCGCTGAGGCCGTCGATGGCGGCATCACGATCATCGCCTGCATCACTGAAGGCATTCCGGTGTTGGACATGCTGAAAGTGAAAGCCATGCTCGCGAATCACCCCTCGGTGTATTTGATTGGACCGAATTGCCCGGGACTGATTACCCCCGGCGAATGCAAAATGGGCATCATGCCGGCCGCGATTCATCAGCCTGGAAAGATTGGTATCGTGTCGCGTTCTGGGACCTTGACTTACGAGGCAGTGCATCAGACTACCCGCGCAGGTCTCGGACAGAGTACGTGTGTGGGCATCGGTGGAGATCCGATTCAGGGCATGAATTTCGTCGATTGCCTGCGTCTGTTTGAAAATGATCCGCAAACCGAAGGGATCATCATGGTCGGCGAAATCGGCGGCTCCGCGGAGGAAGATGCGGCGGAATACATCGCCCAACACGTGCGCAAGCCAGTAGTCGGCTATATCGCCGGCGTAACCGCGCCCCCCGGCAAACGCATGGGCCACGCGGGCGCCATCATTGCCGGTGGTAAGGGCACCGCGGCGGACAAATACGCGGCCCTCAAAAAAGCTGGCGTGCATACCGTGAACTCGCCGGCCGAGATGGGCATCACGATGCACCGTGTGATGGGACGGTGAGCGTCGCCCACGCCACTGCACGCGGGGACTGAAGGCATGCCGGCAGGTTTGCGCATGGTGCTCGCGCAGCTGAATTTCTGCGTGGGGGATATCGACGGCAATACCGCCAAGATCCTGCATGCCTGTCAGCGCGCACGGGTGGAGTTCAAGGCGGATCTCATCGTCTTTCCCGAACTCGCGGTCACCGGCTATCCGCCCGAAGATCTACTGTTTCGCCCTGGCCTGCATCGCCGCGTGGCGCACGCCTTGGCGCGAATCGCGCAGGCGAGTGAGGGCATCACCATCGTGGTTGGGCATCCCGAGCCCGCCGCCGAGGGCCTTTATAACAGTGCGAGTGCGTTTACTGCTGGTGCCTTGCACGCTGTCTACCGCAAACAACGCCTGCCAAATTACGCCGTGTTCGATGAGAAGCGTTATTTCGTGGCCGGGGGTTCTGCCCTCACTTTTGAGATAAACGAGTTCGCGATCGGGCTCAGCATCTGCGAAGACATTTGGGATCCCGCGACCGCCCTCGCCAGCCGTCGCGCCGGCGCCGATTTCATCCTCAATCTCAATGCCTCGCCCTACAGCCTCGGCAAACGAGAAGACCGCCTCGCCGCGCTACGCGCCGCACAACAGGCGAGCGACTTACCGATCGTGTATCTGAATCTGGTTGGCGGTCAGGACGAATTGATTTTTGATGGCGGCTCGCTGGTGGTGGGGTCGCAGGGCGCAGTGGCGGTTGCGGGTCCTGAATTCGAAGAAGAACTTCTGTTGGTCACGGTGACCCGCACCGCGCGCGGCCTCG
>JANOVQ010000411.1:0-3057 GCA_031417495.1 Pseudomonadota bacterium
CATCCGAACGGAACTGCTCACGTTGCGCACAGACCACCGCAATGCTCACGATCTGCTGAAAGCCCAGACGTGTGATCGCGGCGCGCACGGTATCAATCTTGGTGAGGCCGGCAAAGAACGAAGAGTTCGCGAGGCGCAGGATCTCCGCCGACAAGGTTGCGTCGTGCAGCAGCACCTTCTCGAGCTGTTCGAGTTCCGTATTTGGATTGCTGGCAAGCGCCTGTACGCGGGTCGCGATCGGGGAGTAGACAGGCATTTCGAAGTCATCCGCCTGCAGACGCTCGGTGAGGGACTCCAGTAGCGATTTCTCATGACCCATCAAACCGCTCCGAGCAGGCGCCGGATCTCGTCGATCCGCCGGGGTTTCATCACACGCGGCAAGTCGCGCAACACTTCCTGCAGCGAAGTAATACCGAGACTGGCCTTGAACAAGCCGTCTTCGACCAAGGTCACGAGGCCCGAGGTTTCCACACTGATGCGTCGGATCTCATAGGAAGTGCGACCGTTGAGGATCGCATCCTTGACCATTTCATTGAGTACCAGCAGTTCGAACACGCACACCCGTCCGCGGTAACCGGTATAGCGGCAGGCCGCGCAGCCGCGGCCGAACATGAAATTCGCGCCGTGCAGATCCTCGGCCGCACAGCCGAGACGGCGAATTTCCGTCGCAGTGGGCGCGTACGGTTCTGCGCAGTCCGGGCAGACTCTGCGCAACAGGCGCTGGGCGACCACCGACACGACGGTCGAGGAAATCAGGAAGGCCTCAATCTCCATGTTCAACAGGCGCAGCAGGCCGCCGATGCTGTCCTCGGTATGAAAGGTCGTCAGCACCTTGTGGCCGGTCAGCGCGGCCTGGATCGCGGTGTCTGCCGAAAAGCGATCCCGGATTTCACCGAGCACAATGATGTCGGGATCCTGACGCACGATATGACGCAGCGTTTCCTCGAAGGTGAGGTTGATCTTCGGGTTGATCGAACACTGCGCAATCCCTTCGATGACGTACTCGACCGGGTCTTCGGCGGTGATGATGCTGGTATTCGGATCGTTCAGGTAGTCGACGCAGCTGTAGAGGGTGGTCGTTTTCCCCGATCCCGTCGGGCCGGTGATGATCACCACCCCTGTCGGCACGTCGAGCGCGTCGTAACGAAACCGGTCAAGCATGCGCGGGCCCATCCCGATGTCGTCGATGCTGATGAGCTCGGTCTTACGGTTCAGCAGTCGCAGCACGATCTTTTCGCCAAACACCGTCACGTAGAACGAGGCCCGGATGTCGGCCTTCTCGCCGCTCTGTGGATCCTCGAAACTGATCCGACCGTCCTGATGGCGGCGGCGCTCGGCGATGTCTGCGTTGCCCATAATTTTGAGCCGGCTCGTGATCGACGGCGCAAGGTCACGATCGATATCGCAATGCTCGATCATGACGCCGTCCAGCCGCAGGCGCACGCGCAGGCGCGATTTGTAGGGCTCGATGTGGATGTCGCTGGCACCGGCCTTCAGCGCATCGCGGATGATGCCGTTGACGATCGACATCGCGGTCTGCTCACCGCCTGCCGCGCTGACGGCGCGTACCCCGCGTTCGTAAGCCCCCAGTGCCTCGCGAACGAGGCTGGGCCGCGCGATGGCGACAGTCAGCTTGTTGCCGAACATCTGCTCGGCAATCGCGTGGTGCCGGGTGTCCAGTGGATCACCGAACGCCACGGTGACCACCCCATCGCACTCGGTGATCGGGATCAGCACACATTCCTGGGCCAGCCGCAGGTTGACGCGCGCCAGCAATGCGGGCTCGATGTCGCCGACGCGCGGTTCGATGGCCGGCAGGCCGAGCAAGTCGGCCAGCACGTCCGTTAACTTTTGTTCGGTGATGAAATGACTCTCGACGAGGATTTCGCCAAGCTTGCGGCGCTCGGTGTCTGCGGCCTGGGCTGCCAACGCGGCGCGCAGATCCACCTCGCGCAGGTGGCCGAGTTCAATCAGCAGATCGCCAAGCCGTACCGCTTTCGGATTCGCGCGCACGGCCTGCCGGATATGCTCCGGCTTAATGATCTCGAGATCCTGCAATACCTTCAGCAACGACACTTGGCTGTCGAGTTTGGCGCGTACGCGGGTGGCGTGCCGCAATTGTGCGTCAGCGACGAAGCCTTCCTTCTGCAACAGACCGACCAGCGCATCTGCGTTGGGCTCGACGGCAGTCATGGTGGCGGGCGCGGGGCTGGTGGCGTGGCGTACGGAGTTCATGATCCTCGTGATTATTGGCGAGCAGCGCCCGACCCGTCAGATAGCGGCAACACGTGTGATAACTGTATGGTTCGGTCGCAGGCGCGCCGACCTCAACGGTCGCACAGATCCGCCTGGACCTTGAGGTGTTCACTAAGCCGCCACTTCGAACTCACCTGACGTCTTGTGATAAGGGCGGCGAAGCTACTTTTGAATGGCTTACCGAAATAGAGTTTGCCGCACGCAGCCTTAGCGCGAGATCAGCGTATTCGATGGCAGCGTCGGCGTTAGTGCCTTGCGCGCAGCCTCGATCCCCGTAACTGGCAAGCCATCAGGATTAAGCAGCCCGATTTGCACCAGCACCGAGGCTTGATCCCAGTAAATGTGTTCGTAGGCAATTTTACCGTCGCGGAAATGGACAATGGCGACGAGTGCGACTTCAACTTTGCGCCCGGTGGGGGCGACGCCGGGCAGCATCCAGTCCATCGCGATGGTGTGGGTAAACT
This sequence comes from Pseudomonadota bacterium, assembly GCA_031417495.1. GTDB lineage: Bacteria > Pseudomonadota > Gammaproteobacteria > CAIKBL01. The sequence goes on from JANOVQ010000411.1 coordinate 2,721, forward strand.
TGAAGACCATCTCATCGACCAAACGATCATGGCCGACGGTGCGCGAAATCGGCACCATTTCGGTATCCGGGGGCATCTGGGGAATGAAGTGTTTGGCGTAGAACTCGCGCAATTCTGACTTGCCGACGCCGCCAGTCATCACCGGAATGTGATTCACGTACGCGTCGTCCACCATCGTCGCCAGGGTATCTTCGGTGTTCGAAGTCTCAAATTCATATTTCACATGCGCCGCCCACAGTGCTTCGAGATCGGGCGCTGGCGTAGATGATGATGGCATGTAGCGTTAGCTCCGGGTTGCTGAAATAGCGGCAGGTTCCAGCAGCGCGACAGCCGAGGC
>JANOVQ010000412.1:0-4508 GCA_031417495.1 Pseudomonadota bacterium
GGTGCCGCCGCTGGCGAGCGCGCGGACTGCGGTGATGATTTCGTCTGGGTCCGCGCCTTTATGCAGATACCCGGCGGCACCCGCACGCAAAGTGCGCACGGCATAGTGCTCAGCCGGGAACCGCGTATAAAACAACACCGGCAACTTGGCATGGCGCGCCATGATATCGCGCAGCACTTCGATCCCGTGTCTGCCCGGCATCGAGATATCGAGGATGGCCACATCGAAGGTGTCGTTGGCGAGCGCGGCCAATGCTTCTTCGCCATTTTTAGCCGAATCCGTAATCGTGATGTCGTCGGTATCTGCAAAGACATGTTTCAAGCCGGCCTGGACCAGCGGGTGATCGTCGATCACGATAACTTTAATCATGTGCGCCTCTTTTTGCGGATGTTTGCTTGGGAATAGTGACCAGCACGCGTGTGCCCTGCGGTATTTGGTGGTGGACTTTGAAAGAGCCGCCGAGCTGCGTGACTCGCGCCTCCAGGCCGCGAAGCCCAAAGGCGTCGGGTGCGATCAGGGCGTCTGCCGCGATCCCGCGACCGTCATCGACGATGCTCAACACCAGTTGCGGCCCAGCGGTGGTAAAGGTCACGCAAACCAAGCTCGCGGCGGCATGCTTTGCGATATTGGTCAGACTTTCCTGGAGACATCGGAACAGCGCAATCGAGCGCTGTTCATCGATCATCTCGCCTTCGTCGGGCACGCTGCGCACGCAGCGAATCCCCGTGCGCTTCTCGAACTCGCTGATGTACCACTCCAGGGTTGCGGCCAAGCCCAGATGGGTCAACATCTGCGGATGCAGACCGTTAACGATGTCGTCGAGCGACTTGCCAGCATTCGCGATCATTTCTTTCGTGCTGGCCAGGAGTTCGCGCGTTTGCGGCGAAGCCGTCTGTAGCTGGTTGGCCAGACGATAGAGACTGATATTGGCGGCGGTAAACACGGCGCCAAATTCATCATGAATTTCGCGTGCAATGTGACGGCGCTCGTCCTCCTGTAAATGCTGCAGGTGATTCATTAAACCGCGTAGCTCATCGCGTGAGGAAAATAATTCTTCCTCGATGCGCTTGCGTTCAGTGATGTCCTGCAGGATGCCAATAATCGAGGTGGCGTTGCCGTCCACATCGCGAATGGTTTCACCAAGGCTGTGAATAAAGCGCTCACGGCCGCGCTGGGTCAGCACCCTGAAATCGAGTGAATAAGGTGCCGCACCCATCAAGGTTGGGTTAAACGCTGCGGTAACCGTGACGCGATCATCCGCGTGGACGAAGGTCAGAAAACGACGGTAGTTCATCGGTAGGGAGCGGTCTAGCTCCAGCATGTCGTGGATTTCCGCTGACCAGGATTCGTGACCTGTGCGCATTTCCCAGCGCCAACTCGCGATGCGGGCGATGCGTTGCGCCTGCGCGAGGTTCGCCTCGCTACTGCGCAACAGTTCGTGCAGTCGCCGTTGCTCGGTGATGTCGCGGCAGACGCCGGTCAACACCGGCACGTTTTCGTGATCGCGGTGCATCTCCCCCAACGAATGAATGATCCGCTCGCCACTCTCTGCGAGAGTACGGAAAGTAAGGTCGTAGGGCACGCCATGGCTTAGTGCGGCGTCGATCGCGGCTGACACCCGCGCGCAATCGTCCGGATGAATATAATTTAGAAAATCGCCGCGCGAGATAATGTCGCGCGACTGGTCGATAAACCCAAAGATTCGTTGCGCCTCGCGCGTCCAGAGTACACGTCCGGTGCTGGGCACCCATTCCCAACTGCCGACCTGCGCAATCCGCTGCGCGTGTGCGAAGTTCGATTCACTGCGCCGCAGCGCAAGTTCGGTCTGTTTGCGCGCAGTGATATCGAAACTAGTTCCGGTCATGACGAGCGGGCCGCCGTCTGCAGCGTAATGCGTGACGACCCCTTCAACGTGCAGGTACCGCTCTTCACCGTCGGGGCGCACGATCCGGAAATCGTCTTTGAACTCTGTCCCGTATTTGACCGCAGCCGCGAGAACTTCGCGAAAACGCTCGACATTACTGGGATGGAAATAGCGCGCCACATTGGCATAAGTGGCTTCGAAGCTCGTCGGGTCGAGACCGAAAATGCGATAGCACTCTGCCGACCACACCACGCGATTGGTTATGAGGTTCCACTCCCAACTCCCGAACTGGGCAATTTCCTGGGCGGCGGTAAAGCGCGCCTCGCTGAGGCGTAGTGCCTCTTCGATCTGCTTACGGGCGGTGATGTCGCGACCGATGCCGATTACCCCCACAATTTTGCCGTGAGAATCACGTAAGGGGGACTTGGCGGTGTGCAGGTGGATATGCCGTGGTCCGCGCGAGGTCTGAAATTCATAGCTAGCGGGTTCACCGGAACTTACCACTCGTTGATCGGACTCGGCAAAAACGCGGGCCTCTGCGCTAGGCAGCAAATCCCAGTCGGTTTTGCCAATAATTTCCGCTTGCGTGCGGCCGAAGAACTCGCTCACGGCGGTATTGACCATCAGATACCGACCGTGCAGATCTTTTGCAAAGACGCGATCTTCGGTGCCCTCGAACATGCTTGCCAGCAATTCGTAGCGATCCTTGATCGCGGCAAGATTGGGCGCCGCGAGGGTGCTGGACGAATCCGGCGGGAGATTGAAAACCTTGCTCATCGTGGCTGTGGTTTACACCAGAGGTCGTCAGGTGAACGAGTCGGCGGAATATTTCCTGATGCGACGATCAGGAAGCGCGCGACGCCCGGGTACCATAAGGGAACGGCCCCAGCGTAACTATAGGACGAGTCTGAAGATTATTCTCAAGATTGAGCGACCGCGTCGCGCGGAGAAGCAAGGCAAAGGTAGGTATTCAAGCGCCTATCGCGGCTGCAGCTGCGATAGCGAACGTCAGTAGCGGGGTTCAACCAAGGAGGTCTAACCGACCAGCAGGTAAATCGTCTCCACGAATTGCTGATCGACTTCGTCCATGAGTTCGTCATTGGTGCAGCTGATCTCAACGCCGAAGCGGGCTAACAGCGAGACGTCGTACGCATCTTCGCGCGCGACGGTTTCGCTGTAGCTGCCAGTGCCTGAGTAATTGGCAAGCGTATCGGCGACTTTCAGAATCGCGGCCTCCAGGCCGGCGCTGCGCGCGCGATGCGGCAGATGATGCCAGCTCACCGCGTCGCATAGCGCGCTCGGCAAATTCCAGTTCTGCAACATGAGCCCGGCCAAATAGGCGTGATCAAACCCCAACCGCCCCTGTTCAATTCGATAAAGCTCATCCTCATTCCCGGCTGCTTCGCGGATCATGGATTCAGCCAGTTCCGGAAAGCGCTGATTGATCACCAGGGTGCCGATATCGTGCATCACTCCCGCCACGAACAATCGCTCGGGATGCAGCACGCGCGCGCGGCGCGCGATGGCCTGGGCCATCAGCCCGACATACACATTGTGCCGCCAGAACGCGTTCATGTTGGTGACGGTGCTGGAGAGCTTGGAGAAGGTTTGCACCGCGGCAATTGAGCACACGATTTTCTGCAGTTCGCGCATGCCGAGCAACATGACTGCGCGCGAGACGGTATCTACCCTGGTGGCGAGCCCGTAGTAAGCACTGTTGGCCAGGGTCAGGACCTTCAAGGTCAAGCTGGGATCGCGAATCACGACGGCTGCAATGTCCTCGATGACCGTGCGTTCGTCAGCGACCAGATCATTGATTTTGAGGCAGACATCCGGCGGCGAGACCAGCGCGGAAGTGTCGTCAATCAGACTCCGCGCGATGGTTTCACTCGGGGCGTATTCGGCAATGGCGACGGCTGGCATGCTCACGGCGGCTGACCTTTCTGGGCTAGGCGTACTCTGAGTTGTCGGCCGCGCTGAAGCGGGCTTGAGGGATGCCGGGCGCGCTCAGGCGACACAGACGAAACTGTTCGCGCTTGACGCGCTGCGTGAGGTTCAGCGCCAGGAGGGGCGCCGCCTTGATCGTCGTGGCGAATTGGCTTATCGCGTCGCGCGCGTTCGCCGGTGCATTGAGATACGCCGCGAGTGCGCGCTGTAACATCCATTGGTCGTAACTGAACAGCGCACGCGAACCTTCACACGGCGCGCCCGCTGCCCGCCCGAAGACCACCCGATGGGTGCCGAAGGTACGGGGGATCTCGAGCGCAGGATGCGCCTCAAGCCAGCTTTGAAAGGCGCTGATCTGCGCACACAGAATTGGTACGTAGTCGTCGCTCAACAGGCGCCACACCGGTAACAGGCTCGCTGGGAGCGTGTCCGCGCCGTCTGCTGCGGTCTCAGGTTGCGCTTGCGACATCCGGCCTAGCCAGGCGACAACCCTTGGTGCGACGGACCGCATAATCCGCCCTGAATTTGGATCGCGATAAAGATGCGCGTGAAACGGCCCGTATAGCGCGCAATCAGCCAGGGTCGGATGCGCCCCGAACAAATACGGGTGATGCGCGAAATGCGCATCCAAAGCCGCGAGGAGCGCCAGGTAGCTCGCCTCAATCGCGGGGATGGTCTCCGGTGTGACGCCGAGGAG
>JANOVQ010000413.1:0-6027 GCA_031417495.1 Pseudomonadota bacterium
GCGATCATGCGAGATGAGCAGCAAGGTGCCCGGAAAGGTGAGCAGGTAATTCTCGAGCCAGATCACCGCATCCAGATCGAGATGATTGGTAGGTTCGTCGAGCAAGAGCAAATCAGAGCGGCACATCAGCGCGCGCGCCAAATTGAGGCGCATGCGCCAGCCGCCGGAGAAGCTCGCGACAGCTTCCTGTTCCGCACCAGGCGCAAAACCCAAGCCCACCAGCAGTCTGGCGGCACGCGCGGGTGCCGCGTAACCATCGATGGTCGCCATGCGGGTATGTAGTTCACCGAGTTCGGCACCGCCCTGCGCTTCGGCCTGAGTAAGCGCGGCCTGCAGGGCGCGCAGTTCGACATCGCCATCCAGCACATACTCGAGTGCGGGCCGTGGATCAGCCGGGGTTTCCTGCGCGACATGAGCCAGCACGAGATCTGAAGGCAGGCCGATGGTGCCGGTTTCCACCGCGAGCTCGCCAAGAATTAAACTGAACAGGCTCGACTTGCCCGCCCCATTGGCACCGGTTAAGCCGAGTTTCTGACCGGCGTGGACGGTGAAGGTGACCGCCGAGAACAGCACCTCACCACCGCGTAGCAGACTGACATTATTGAAGGACAACATGGGCGCGCAGTGTAGTGCGTCGATGCGCGTGACAACAGGGTGAATTGGTGCGCATTTTCGTCATCCCGGGCGAGCTGCAAAGCAGCGGAGACCCGGGATCCATGGGCCGATGGTGTTGCGTATGGATCCCGGATATTCGCCACGCGAATTCCGGGATGACGAGGTTTAGCCGCGGTACGGCGGAAAGCGCTCCGCTCTTCCGCCCTTAATCGTGCCTACGATCGTCCCTCAAATCGCGCGCAGAGTCGCGCGCTGATCCCACGGCTTGGTTTCTTCCGCGAGCAAGCCGGCGAACGACGGCCGTGCGTACATGCGCGCCAGGAAAGCTGCCAGTTGTGGCCACTTCGTGCTGGCGGGTTCGACATCCGCGTGACGTAAATTCACGTGCCCGCTGGCAACTGCGATGTCGGCAATCGTCAGCGTATTGCCGACGAAGAACAAGTTGCTAGCGAGCGCCTTCTCCAGGTAATCCCATAGCGGATGGATGGAAGTCTCCACCACCTTGAGGGCTTCGGCTTTAATGTCTTTGGTGACAGGCTGTTTCATCGCAATCGGGCCCAGCACGAGCGGCCGAAACACCTGCGGGCCGGCGAGCGGCATCAAGCCACCGTCGATAAATTCCTCAATCCACAGGGCGCGCGCGAACTGGTAGTGATCGCTCGGATACAGTGCTGGTGCAGGGTTACAACGTTCAAGGTAGAGGCAGATCACGCTCGAATCCGCCAGCGACTTCTCGCCCTCCAGCAGTACCGGAATTTTACCCAGCGGGCTGACCTCACGGAAACCGTCCGGCGGACTAAACGGGCTCACCGACTCATGTTCGTAGGCCAGCCCTTTCTCGGCCAGGTAAGCCCGACACTTCCGGACATAGGGCGACACATTCGCGCCCAGCAGCTTGTATTCCATGTTCTCCTCCTCATCCATTCAAAGATGGGAAGAGCCTACGCCAAGCAGCGGTGGGCTACCAGTCGCGGCTTCTGCGCCCTGCCGCCCACAACACGTCGTTGCGAGGAGCGCCGCGACGCGGCAATCCAGATGAAGAGGCGCTGCGCGGGATAATTTGCCTGAATTGCCGCGCTTCGCTCGCAACGTCAGCAGCGGCGCTTCGGCGCGTGGGTCAGGCCTGTATCACGTCCCCCAACAGCTCCGCCTTGTGGCGCCGCTTCTCGGCGTACATGACTTCGTCCGCTGCGGCAACGGCGGCGTACAAGGTGGACATCGGCGCGCGCACCGCGAACCCAACTGAGGCCTTGATCTGTTCCTGGGCGAAGCGGGAGTGCAGCCGCGCGATCAGTTTCTCCACATCATCTGCGCGCGCTTCGATCAGCAGCACGCCGAATTCGTCGCCACCTAAGCGAGCCACGACATCGGTGCTGCGCACGACCTGCGAGAGACAGCGGGCGGCAGCGCCGATCAGGCGATCGCCAGCCGCGTGGCCGTCGGTATCGTTAATTCGTTTCAGATCGTCGAGATCAAGCGAGACGATAGCACCCGCACTGCCATACCGATGGCAGCGTGCTTCTTCGCGTTCAAGCAGCGTTTCCCAGCCGCGACGATTGTAAAGACCGGTCAGCGGATCGAGTTTTAATTCTGCCTCGATACGATCTGCGCGGCGGGTGGCGTACTGGGCCTTGAGCTCAAGTTCGAGCAACGAGGCGAGCAGCCGCGCGCACAATTCAACAAAGGGCAATTCTTCGATCTGATGCTGCGCAGGCGGTTCGGGTGCGATCGCACATAGCGCGCCGAATAAGTCACCATCGGCAAGGTACAGCGGAGCGCCGATATAGGCGCGCACGGGTGAGAACTCCGCCAGCGGCATGCCGACCAGTCGCGTGGCAGGTTCGACAGTGCAAATGATGGCGCGACGGGCGGCGAATTGGGCGGATAACTCGCCCTGCCAATGACACACCTGGCCGGGTACCACGCCGTAGCCATGATCGTCGACCGACAGCACGACCCCGGAATCACCCTGATCGCGGATCACCATCCACGCGCCGAGCCCGAGACGCGAGTGCAATGCCTCCAGCACCGTGCACGCCGCTTCGTCAAAAGTCTGAAACGGCTGTAACGACAAACCGATCGATTCACCCACTGAGTGCTCCTTCCTCGATTTCGCTCGGCAATTCCTTGCCTTATTGGCACAGCGAGTCTCTCTCAACGCGCACCGCCGCTGTGTGGCTGTTGGATTGCCGCTCTCAGGTTGAGTGAGACAAACCACAAGCCTTGGTCATAAGCTTAGCAGCGCCAGCCGCAGGCTCAAGGTGCAGGGGCCTCTTTTGCGCAGCGTCGGGACCGCGATCACAACCTTGAACTTGGCGCCTTGCGCAAACGGCGCAGAGGCGCGTACTAGCGGCCGGGGCGACTTACAAAATTTCTTCGGCGACCACGCGCAGCGCCTGCACATCCTGGGCGGTCACGATCATGGTGCCCAAATTGCCGGCAGCGCCTGCCTGCTTCCACCCTTTGAGTTGCTCGCGGATTCTTGCTGCGGGTCCGACCAGCGAGCATTCATCGACCAGAGAATCCGGCACCGCCGTTGCGGCAGCGATTTTGTCACCAGCAAGATAGAGATCCTGAATCTTCTGCGCTGCATCGGCATAACCGAGGCGGCAGGCGTAATCGTTGTAGAAGTTCTTGCCGCGTGCACCCATGCCACCGATGTAGAGCGCCAGGAATTCCTTGATCACTCTGCGGCAGGCGTCGAGATCATTGCCCATCGCGATGCGGACAAACGGCGCGAGATCGAACTGCGCCCGGGACTTGCCATGACCCGCCTTGGCAAAGCCGGCCTGTAGCGCCGGCGCGAAGATGTCGGGCCGCGCCGGATTCATCCATACCACGAAGGTGCCATCGGCGACTTCGGCCGCCAATTGCACCCCGCTGGTGGTCACCGCGCCGGTATAGATCGGCAATTTAGGATTGCCATGCAGGATGCTCTTGAGGGGCTTGCCAAGGCCGGTCGAGCCCGGCTGCGTATTCGGAATGTGATAGTGCTCACCTTGGTGGATCACCGCCTTCTCGCGCGCCAGGATCTGCCGGATGATCGCGATGTACTCACGTTGCCGTGCCAGGGGTTTGCCATAGAGCTCCCCATGCCAGCCTTCGACGACCTGCGGGCCAGACGGGCCAACCCCCAACACGAAGCGGCCACCGGACAGATGATCGAGCGTCATCGCCGTCATGGCAGTCATCGCTGGGGTCCGCCCGGCCAGCTGCATGATCGCGGTGCCCGCTTTGATTCGGGTGGTGTTGGCGAGGACCCACGCGACTGGCGTCACGGCGTCCGAGCCATAGGCTTCTGCCGTCCATACCGAATCGAAACCCAGACGCTCCGCTTCCAGCACGAGATCAAGGGGCAGTTGGTAGCGCGCGCCGGAGTAGCCGAGCATCAAGCCGAGTTTCATATGATGACCTTTCGTTAGGGAGTGGCTGCGGGGAGTCTAGCGCGCCTGCGGCAAAATCTCCCCGAAGCGTTCAACGACTTCCAGGCACTCCTGACGCGAAGGATAGTGTTGTCCCAGATTCACGGGATTACGCGTGCGAATGCAGATCCAGTCCGGGTTGATCTGTTCTTTAATTTCGCCCAAGCGGTCCAGCCATTTCTGCCGATTGCCGAGACACAGAAACATGTCTTCGATGGCGCTCAGCTCGTCCTTGGCTTCAGCATCCGGCGATAGCCCCTTCTCCGCGTAGAAGCTCCATTCGCGCACCCAGCGATGCCCGTGTTTCTGGCGGAGATCCGCCTCATCACCGAGCCAGCCCTCAAAGCCCATCGTGAATTGCCAATTTTTTTTGCCCAACTTATAGGCCTTCTCGCGCATCGCTTCGACCTGGGGTTTCAAAATTTTCACATTGGGCGGGAACCACAAACACCAACCGTCCCAGCGCAGCGCGCGTTCCAGGGCCTTGTCCGCAAAGGCGCCGATCCACACCGGCGGGCGCGGTTGCTGGTAGGGTTTCGGCGACATCTTCACGCCGTCGTAATTAAAGAACTCGCCGTGATAGTTCACCGTCTCCTGGGTCCAACAGGCTTCGATGATGTCCATCACTTCCTCGAAACGCGCGCCCCGCTTGGCGTACGGCACGCCGAAGTGGCGGAAATAATCCTGGTGATAGCCCACACCGGCGCCGAAGGTGAGGCGGCCGCGCGAGAGGCAATCGATGTTGGCGAGTTGTTCGGCCAGATGCACAGGATGATGGAAGGTGGGTTGGATGACCGTGCACGCCAGTTGAACGCGGGTCGTGCGGGCCGCGAGCGCGGCCAGTTGCGTGATCGTATTCGGCCACCAGGTTTCGGGGCGTTGATGGCGCTCGGGCACCCACAGCCCGTCGAATCCGCAGCGTTCGGCGATTTCGGCTTCTTTGATGCAGTGCTCCATCGCGTCGGCCACTTCGGGACCGGTCGGCAGGGCCGGCTGGTCGTACGCGCCGAAATGGGTATCGGGCATGAACGCTATTTTCACCGGCATCTCCCTCGGAACTGTAAAAGGTCGAGGGATTGTAGGGAGGCGGGGATCGACCGACAAGCCGGCAAGCGCCAACAGCGGCGCCGCGTTTGTCATTTCAAACCATCCCCGTGACGCGGGCCGCAGCTCAGCGCGGCAGGGGTTCACAATCACCTGACCTCGCGCATTCTTTTTCCGGGCGCCGCATGGCAGAATCCCTAAGTCGCACCATCGACCTGCTGGTCGAACTGGCGCGCAGCATGTCCTAGACAGCAGAACGGGAGAGACTCCAATGGCCGTCGTCAGCAATCATTTTGAAAAAAAGTCTGCCAAGCCCCCCTCCACCGCGCCAACCTTGCGCCAATTTGTTGCTGACCGTGATCGCTTGACGAAGGAGTCCGGCCACTACTGCGGGGTCACCGAACTTTCGTTGCGCGATGCAGATCCGATCAAGTACGAGCGCTTCTACAACAAGTTGCACGCAGCAGTACTCGCGGCCCGCGAGTCCGCGCGCTATGTCGCCGCCAGTCCGGGTTCACGTGAAATGGGCGAATGCCTGTGGGGCATCACCACGCCGGAAGGCGATACCTTGGCGGTGTCCTTAGGCTTTCTGTCGCACACCGCGATTTTCCCGGTGGCGATCCGTTATATGGCCGATAACGATTACGACGTGAATGATGGCATCGAGGACGGCGATGTGTATGCCGTCTCGGATGGCAAAACCGGCGGCGTGCCCCACCCAGGAGATTTCTACACTTTCGTGCCAATTTGTCATGAAGGTGAAATCGCTGGCTGGGCCGTGGGGATTAATCACCTGATGGAAAACGGCGCGCCTGTCGCAGGCTCCTGGGCCACCTTCGCCGTCGATACTTTCATGGATGGTCTGGTGTGTCCGCCGATGCGCACCGGTCGTAAGCTGAAACAAGAATCCTGGTGGAAGGCGATTTGGCAGCGCCGCACGCGTGCT
>JANOVQ010000414.1:0-1811 GCA_031417495.1 Pseudomonadota bacterium
GGAACACCGCGCCGCCATTGGTGGTGTTGAACAAAGTGATATCGCTCCGGATCTGGAAGTCCTGCGTGCCGCCGAGCCCTGGGTAGTTGAACATGATCTCTTCACCCACATGTGGATAGTGATCCGAATGGCCTTCCGAGGCTGCCAGCAGCCACGTGTTGGGGGGCGTGCCCCACGCTAAATCGTAGCGATCAAGTTCAAGCCCGGCAGCGCCATTGAGTCCGAGACCGCTGTCGCCGAACACCTCAGAGGTCACGCCGTCCATCACCCACGCGACTGTCGGATGCGCACTATCGGGAAGTTTACGGTACGGGCGGCTCTCATCCATCCCTTCGGAGGTAAAACCAACGCCCATGATTTTCTGTGGCGCACGGCCGCGATTGCGCCAGATGCCGCCTTTCTCCCCGGTGGTCGCCAGGTAGTATTCGCCAGGCGCGGCCTGCCACGCGCGCGAACCCGAGTCGAGCTTGCGAATTTCCATGCACCACGGGGCCTCGTCGCGGAAGCCGACCACCCAGTAATAACCATTCGCGCCGAGATACATCACCCGTCCGCCGTGCGCGAGATACGCCTCCGTCGCGTCGAGCATGCGTTCTGAGTAGTACTCCGAATGCGTGCCGTTCAGGACGACGTTGTAGGGCTGCAACGCCGCCACGCCTTCGCGGTGCAGATCTTCATCGGTAATTACGTCATAGGCGATGCCGCTCTGCTCGAGCCAGTAGATGATCGAGAGATCGGCCGGAAACTGCCACGGCACGCCGGTGGAGGCCATGCGGTGTTTAGGCCGCAGTCCCATGATGGGTCGTCGCGACGAGCAGTAGCAAACTCCCGCGCCGTCGCTGTGGTGGTCGTAACTCGAGCGCCCCCACTCGGGATGTTCGGCGAGCAGATAATCCACGTCGTGCAATACCAGCGGATGTCCCGTCACCACTTCCACCCCGGGCGCATCCAGCACGAAACGTTCATTGGCGTAAGCGAGATAACTGGCGGTCGGCATCAGCATGGCGACTTTGGCCGTGGGTTGCGCCGGCCGCACGAAGAAGGTGACGTGATCTTCCACCCCCGTCCCGCGCAGACGTGCGGCGTACACGCCGCTTGGCAGATCCCCTGGGAGTTGCCATTCCAGAGTCGGCTGCCAGTGGCAATCGATGATCGCATCGTCGTTGAAATAGATTCCGCCGTATTGCGCTGGGGCCAACCGGAAACAGTCGTCGCGGCCGCGCCAGTTATAGCCCGTCATGCCGCGCACCGGGCGGTTGTAGCCAACCCCATGCAGGCCGTGCGGGCCGGTATCGATGAGTTGATCGCCAATCCCCGCCTCGCTATAGCCGATGGTGGGATCCCAGCGCGCGAGGCGCCGATCCGGCGGCGGTTCACTGCCTGCGCAGAGCGCGTCCAGTTCACTACGACTCAGCACGCGACCTTGCACGCCGGCGCGATCAATTTTACCGTTATACAAACCCGCGACGCAGTCACTGTTGCTGTCACGCGCGTGATACCCCGCGAATAACAGCGGTCGCGCGCAAGCGCCAGGCACGACTGATACGCGCGACGTGACATGGCTGTTATGCGCGAGCGGCACGATAGCCGAGAGCAGACTGTTGTACGCATTCACGACCGGTTCTTGATAGAGTGTGACCGTGCGCGTGATCGGATCGAAAGTTGCCGCGACGAAATACCACATCTTCGCGATTAGCGGGCAGGCGGCGAGGACCTCGCTTTGTTCGACACCGTCGCCAAGCCATAAGGCAAGCCGGCCCTGGTTGATGCCCAGTCCGAAGCCCTCGTGCGTGCCTTGCGACCACTGGGTC
>JANOVQ010000415.1:0-2453 GCA_031417495.1 Pseudomonadota bacterium
GCCTCTTGCGGCGTCAGGGTTGCGATTTCATGGGCCAAATCTGCCTGTTTGCCAAGATCCTCCTGATGCAGGCGGGTGGTTTCCTCCAAGCTGAAATGCGCGCGCGTTTGTTCCGTTTCGAGTGCGCGCCGGCGATCTTCATTGTGTTGCTGGGTTTGCTCAAGCCGCGAGACCTCCGCGCTTTTCGCGTAGAACTCACTTTGACGGACATTGAACGCATCGAGCGCGTGGGTCTGCTGCGCGCGCAGCTCAGTCTGCGCCGCCTCCACCCGTCGCACATCCGCCAAAGCAGACTCAACTGCAGTTTCACGCTCAACCACGATTTGCTGCTGTTGCTCACGCGCTTGATTCAACGCGCGCCAGCGGATCGTCAGAGACTCGGCCTCCAGCCGGCGCTCTTCGTTCTTCAATTCTTGATATTTCTCAGCGGCCTTGGCCTGACGTTGCAGATGGCCGAGCTGCTTCGCGAGTTCATCACGCACGTCGTTAACCCGCGCCAGGTTCTCGTTGGTATGGCGGATGCGAGTTTCAGTTTCGCGGCGACGTTCCTTGTATCTGGAAATTCCTGCCGCTTCTTCCAGAAAGCCGCGCAACTCGTCGGGCTTTGCTTCAATCACGCGCGAAATCATCCCCTGCTCGATCACGGAGTAGCCCCCGCGCGCGCCGAGACCTGTACCCAAAAAAACATCAATGATGTCTTTGCGCCGGCCGCGCGCGTTGTTCAGGAGATATGTGGAGACGCCGTCGCGGGCGACGGTGCGTTTAATCGAGATTTCAGCGAAACCGGCAATCGCCCCGCCCAAGGTGCCATCTGAATTGTCGAAGACAATTTCGACGGCCGCCTGGCCGACAGGTTTCCGGGAACTTGAACCGCTGAAAATCACATCTGCCATCGAGTCGCCGCGCAAATGTTTGGCCGAGGACTCGCCCATCACCCACATCATGGCATCGATAATATTGGACTTGCCGCAGCCATTTGGGCCCACCACTCCAGTTAAATTGCCGGGCAAATGGAGCGTGGTGGGATCGACAAAGGACTTGAAGCCCGCGAGCTTGATTTTTGTGATTCGCATCTTTCCAGCATACCGTACGGGATCAGGTCGTAGAACCCCCAACGACCGCGGCAGCGGAGCCGCTGTCGGTCTTCCAGTCCTGTAGTATTTCGAGTTCCGTACAACGCAACCAAGAAGCAATCTCCAATGCCAAGTCAGCCTGCTCGTTCGCTTGAGACCTTCCCTAATCCAGCCGCTCAGCGGGATTACACCATTCGCATCGAGATGCCCGAATTCACCTGTCTCTGTCCCAAAACCGGGCAACCCGATTTTGCGCAAATGACCTTGGAATACGTGCCAGAGGCGAGCTGCATCGAATTGAAATCCCTTAAGCTCTACCTATGGTCGTTTCGCAATGAGGGTCATTTCCACGAAGCGGTGACCAATCAAATCGTGGATGACCTGATCGCGGCGTGTCGGCCGCGCTTTGTGCGATTGAGCGCGCGTTTCAATGTGCGTGGAGGCACATATCCCACCGTGGTGGTTGACTATCGCGCGCCGGATTGGCAGCCGGCACCGGCCGTTCATTTGGCATGAACACCCCCCGGGCGCTCGCCCATAACGCCAGTGCCGCGATGTCGGTCAGGCCCTATGTAGGTCGCTTCGCGCCCTCACCGACGGGCGACTTACATTTCGGCTCGCTAGTGACCGCCCTCGCCGGCTACCTGCGCGCGCGCGCAGCGGCTGGCGAATGGCTAGTCCGAATTGATGATCTCGATCCCCCACGAGAACACGTCGGCGCGGCGGACCGAATTCTGCGCACGCTGGAACGCTGCGGCTTGCAATGGGATCGCGCAGTGTCCTATCAGCACACGCAGTACGCCGCGCATCGCGCCGCGCGCGACAGCTTGCTGCACGCGCACATGGCCTATTACTGCGTGTGCTCGCGGCGAGATTTGGCTGGCCAACCCTACCCCGGGTCGTGTCGCAGCCGACATTCGCGGCCGGCGCAACGCCACAGCGTGCGCGTGCAAGTCGATCACGCGCCGATCAGCATTGCCGATTCTCTGCTCGGCGAAGCCGCGTGGAACCTCGTCCGGGAGGGCGGGGACTTTGTCATTTGGCGGGTAGAAGACCTGCCGGCCTACCATCTGGCTGCGGTGGTCGACGACGCGAACGCATGCGTGACTGAGGTAGTGCGCGGGGCCGACCTCTACGAATCAGCGCCCCGCCAACGACATTTGCAAGTACACCTCAAGCTGCCGTTCACCGCTTACCTCCACCTGCCGGTCGTCATCGACCGGGCCGGCCAAAAACTCAGCAAGCAGACCTTGGCACCAGCGCTCGCGCTGCGCCCCGTGCCGCTGCTGCTGTCAGCCGCATTGGTCTGGTTGGGGGTTTCCCTCCCGCGGGAACTAGACGGTGCGCCGCCTGCTGAATTGCTACCGTGGGCCATTGCCC
>JANOVQ010000416.1:0-6353 GCA_031417495.1 Pseudomonadota bacterium
ACGGCGATCGCGCTACTCCGCGCAAACCCACGGCCCACTAAAGACGAAATAGACGTAGCTCTGGCAGGCAATCTCTGTCGGTGTGGCACGTATCCGCGAATCCGGGCTGCGATTGCCAAGGCGAGCAGCGAACTGCACAAGGCCACGGCGTGAGCACCGGCGCGTTGACAGCCCAACACCGCCAGTGCATGGTCGCCGGATGAAATGCCAACACACGATTCATCATGCCCAAGGGCATTGCGGGTGGGATAACACCAACCCGCCAGTGCTCCGCATCGCGCCCGGCGAGTCCATCGAATTCCATCCGCTGGACGCCTCGGGCGGCCAGATCACGCCGGCGTCCACCGTGAGCGATGTCGCCACCCTGGACTTTGGCCAGGTGAACCCGGTGGTCGGCCCCGTCTACATTGAGGGCGCCGAACCGGGTGATGCGCTTAAAGTGACCTTGCTCGCGTTCACGCCTTCAGGGTGGGGATGGACGGCGAATATTCCGGGCTTTGGCTTGCTCGCGGATCAGTTCTCCGAACCGCATCTGCAACACTGGAAATATGATCCGGTGTCGTTGGTGCCTGCGCTGTTCGGCCCCGGTGGTCGGGTGCCGCTGAAACCACTCTGCGGCACCATTGGCTTAGCGCCGGCCGAGAATGGACTGCATTCCATCGTGCCGCCACGGCGCGTCGGCGGCAATATGGACATCCGCGATCTCGCCGCCGGCACCGAGCTTTATCTCCCGGTGGAAGTAAAGGGCGGCTTATTCAGTGTGGGTGACACGCACGCCGCGCAGGGTGATGGCGAAGTGTGTGGGACGGCCATCGAAAGTGCCTGCGCGGTCGCCGTGCGTTTCGATTTAGTGAAAGGCGCGAACCTCGCGTTTCCGCGGTTCACCACGCCGGGGCCGGTCACTCGCCATCTTGATGCTGCGGGTTACGAAGTCACCACCGGCATCGGCCCCGATCTCATGGCGGCCGCGCGCGCCGCGGTCGCGAACATGGTCGAGCTGCTCGCCAAGCGTCATCAGATGAGCGCAGTTGATGCGTACCTGCTGTGCTCGGTGTGTGGCGATCTGCGAATCAGCGAGATCGTCGATATGCCCAACTGGGTGGTGTCATTTTATTTTCCGCGCGTGGTGTTTGAGTAGTTGCTTTAAAGCGTATTAATGCAGCGTGCGAAACTGCGCGATCCAGTCGGCAGGGACCGCGAAGTTAAGATTCTGCCCGGTTTTGTGTTGCAAGGTCGTAATCCCGATCAAGCGGCCATCGCCGGACAGCAGCGCACCGCCGCTGGAGCCTTGAGAAATTGGCGCGCTGGTTTGAATGAGCGGGTTCTTGCCCTTGCGGCGTAACGACGAAATCATGCCTTCGGAAAAAGTGAGTTCCAGCCCGTGGGGCGCGCCCAGGGCATACACTCTCTGACCCACCCGTAATTCAGCGGAAGCGCGCCGTTGGATTGGGATTGCCCGCAGTCCCGGTACGGCGAGCAGACAAAGATCGTGCGTGATCATGGAATCCACTACGCGCGCTTCGATGCCATGGTCTTGAAACACCACCCCTGCCGCCGCTGCGCCGGTCAGCACATGGCAATTCGTCACCACCCGCTCGGGCGCGATTACCACCCCGCTGCCAAGACCTTTTGCCTGGTGTTCACGATCAAAGGCGAGGACGGTCACCACGCTACGGGAAGCTGCGGCGAAAATTTCTTCCGCAGTCGGCACGGCGCGCGCACTTAGCGTGATGCACATCAGTGCTAGCACGCAGCCAACTTCGCCAACCCAATTCGCTCGCCACACCTCGGCACGTATCCTTAGATTAGGAATGACAACGACGGCAGGGGTTTGTCGTTGTTGACCAGCATGACCTTCTTGCGCGCCATGCGGAACCCAGCAGGCTCGCGACGCAACAGATACTCGGTCCGCGTCGCCCACACCAGATCCTCGCGTCGATTCGATTCGAAGATCAGCGCGTTGGCAGTCACCTTAATCTCGGCCTCACCGTGCTCGAGAATTACGATATTCGACATCACCCGTCGCAGGCGCGAACGCGGGGTCTGCGCGAGGCGTTTGCCGGTGCACAGTTGTTTGATCCGGAGTGCGATACGCGAACGATTGTCGTAGACAATCGACATCTGATGATCCGGATCGATGTCGTCGTCATTGGCCGGAATCCAGTACACACCGTCTGCGGTCCACAGCGCTTCCCAAGCGGCGTACTCGTGATCATCTTGCAGGCGCGCCTCGTGATACAGAAACTGCTCCACCTCGCGTAGCAGCACCCAGTCGAATGCGCCGTTCATCACGGCGTCGCCATGAGTTCACGATAATGCCGCCAGATCCCACGCGAGGTGACTTCGTCCGTGGCGTCCCCGATCAAATAGCCCGCATCGTCGCGCCGTTCGCGGTGTTTCCCGCGACCGAGATAATTCCATTCGGGATTGCGGCTGTGCACGCCGCGTTGCGTGCGCTCATACATTGCGGAATCGTCAGCGAGCAGCAGGCCGGCGGGGCCCACCGAGCCCATGGTCTGTTGGCGCAGGCGGCGATTCAAATCCGGCGCTCCTTTGAACTGCAGCGCGGTCACATGCTGAATAGTGTGATCGACCGCCAGCGGTTGAATCACGAAGATTTGAATTTCAGCGATGAACAGATTCGGGAAGATCATGATGTGCGGGGTGCCATCAATCATGATCTGGCGCGCCTTATCTGCCCCATAGGCGCCCTGCATGCGTGCGGTGTAATCCGGTAGGCGTGCCGCGGTCGTACCGAACCAGCCGAGTGGCGTGTTGAGGCGACGAAACTCCGGGCGTAAATCGTTTTCGGTATGGCCGTGACCGAGGTCGCGCGCCACCGCGCGCGACTGATCGCCATACAAATCCCCAATGCCGCTCTTCGCCACACTGAAGATCGAGGCATGCACGAATTGCGGGTGGTAGCCGTCGGTCTCATTCTCCACCACGAATTTCCAGTTCGCCTTGGTGCGATGCCCGAGAAAGCCCGCAGTGATTTCGATCTCGCCCTCGGGAGAGGTCTCGACTAAGCGGTCAATTGCCGCGCACGCGCCGCCAAGGGATTCCTCCAAGGTTAGACCTGCCACGGCAAACGAGCCGAACACGAAGCCGCGATAAATGCTCATCCGCGCCACGCGGCCGAGACCGAGCTCACGCCGTTCGACTCCGGCATAACCATCAGGGAAGGAGAACCCGCGCAACGAGCCGTTATTGTTGAAGGTCCAGCCGTGATAGGGACAGGTAAAGGAGGCGCGCGAACCCCGGGCTTCGACACACACTTCGTTACCACGATGCGGACAACGGTTGAGGAGCAGGTGCACTTCGCCGGCTTGGTCGCGAGTCATGATCACCGCTTGGGGGCCAATCGATTTCATGGCGAAATCGTGCGGCTTCGGCACCTCACTGACATGTCCGACATAAACCCAGCTGCGATACCAGATTTTCTCGAGTTCGCGTTGGAACACGGTCTCATCGGTGTACAGCGAACCATGCACGCGGTCTGCCTGGACCAGCGAATCGAAGTCATGCGGCGTGCTCAGGCCCGTCATCTTACTGTCCGCGCAGGCGCTGCCAGTCTTGCAGGGTTTGGACTCTGAGATAGGCATTCGAGCGACGCTGCTCCGCGAAGGTGCTGTGTTGCGTTGGGCCATAGTCATGCCCCGGATAGAGCACCACATCGTCGCTTAATTTTCCCAAGGTGCCGGTAAGCGAGTGGTACATGGCCTCGGGATCCGAGCCGGGTAAGTCCACCCGTCCACAGCCGTTCACGAACAAGGTATCGCCGGACACCAGGCGGTTATGTACCAGAAAACACTGACTGCCAGGTGTATGTCCGGGCGTGTGCAACAGTTCAATTTTAACGTCGCCTAACTCAATCGCGTCGCCGCCGTCGTGACGAACTAGGTCGCTTTCGCTTACCCCCGTCACTTTAATGAGCCCGTCGGCCTCGTGCTTATTGACATGGATCTTGGCATCGACCTTGCCGATGAGTTCGGCGATCCCGCCGGGCACCTTGAAGCCCATCATCGCGCCACCCACGTGATCCGGATGGTAGTGAGTCACCAGCGCGCCGGTGATCGTCATGTCGTCGCGCGCCGCCGCCTCCAGTAACGCCGTGGTGTCCCAGGCGGGATCGACCACCAGACATTGGCGGGTGCGGCGACTGCCGACCAGATAGATGAAGTTCTGCATCGGACCGAGCGGAATCTGGCGGAAATAGAGATCGTCGTTCACGGGCCGTTACCTCAGCGTGATGGGAGGTCCATCATCCTAGAAATCGACGTAGAACGACATACGCTAGCCTGGACGTTGCGGGGTGCCGTAGGATTGCTCAAACTCTGGTGAACCTAGCGCCACGCCTGCGGTGCCCGCAATCCCATGACGGGATGCGTGATGGCCGAGAAATGAACGACATTCGAGGAGAACGACATGAAGGTTAAAGCCGCGGTCTTTCGCGAAATTCATCAACCACTCACCATTGAGGAGGTTGAACTCGCGGCACCGGGTCCCGAGGAAGTGCTCATTAAGACCGTCGCCTGTGGAGTCTGTCACAGCGACCTGCATGCAGTGCACGGCGGAATCCAGTCGCCACGCCCGGCCATTCTTGGCCACGAACCTGCGGGTATCGTGCTCGCGGTCGGCAGCGCAGTGCGCAATGTCGCCGCTGGGGACCACGTGATTGCGTGCACTTCGTTATTTTGTGGTGCGTGCGCGCAATGCGTGCAAGGGCGTCCGCATCTGTGTACGGATCGCGCCGCTGGTCGCCGCCGTGATGAAGACGCTCCGCGCATTTCGCGCGGTGGAGAAATGATTCACCAATTTGCCGATCTCGGCGCCTTCGCCGAAGCCATGCTGCTGCACCAGCGTGCGGTGGTGAAGATCGCGAAGGACATTCCTCTGGACCGCGCGGCTTTGGTTGGCTGTGCGGTAACCACGGGTGTCGGTGCCGCGCTCAACACCGCGCAGGTCGCGCCGGGTTCGAGCGTGGTGGTGTTTGGTGCAGGCGGCGTCGGGATCTCGGTGATCCAGGGCGCGCGGATCGCCGGCGCACGCCAGATCATTGCGGTCGATCTGTTGGACGACAAACTCGCGGCGGCACGTAAGTTCGGCGCGACCGATATCATCAACGCTGCGAGTGGCGACACGGTTAAAACGATTCGCAAGATGACCGACGGCGGGGCCGACTACGCTTTCGAGGCGGTGGGCGTTCCCGCACTTTTTGAACAAGCTTTCTACTGCCTCGCACCGCGCGGCCTGGCGGTGCTGGTCGGCGCGATTCCGCAGGGTACCAAAGTGACCCTGAATCCCGCGCATTTCTATTTAGAAAAACGTGTGATGGGTTGCATGATGGGTTCCAATCGCTTCACGCTCGATGCGCCGCGCTATCTTGAATTCTATCGCCAGGGACGACTCGATCTCGATGCGATGGTCACCCGTCACGCACGCCTCGACGGCATCGACGAAGCCTTCCGTGCGATGAGCGCCGGCGAAGTCACGCGCACGGTGCTGATGTTCGATTAATTCCCGCAGGCAACGCCGGTACCGCATGCGCGCCGGCCTAGGAAGTTTAACGTTTGAATAACTTGACGCAGTCCTTAACGGACGAGGTGCGCGCAGCGCTGGTGGCCATTCACGCGGGGTTCGATGCCACTGGCTACCTGTGCAGTGATTCGATCGCGACCGCAATTTTTCTCGCCACCCGGCTTGAAAAGCCGGTGTTGATCGAAGGACCGCCAGGGGTCGGTAAAACCGAACTGGCGCGAGCCACCGCCGCGTGGCTCAAGAAGCCGCTCATTCGCCTCCAATGTTACGAGGGACTGGATGAATCGAAAGCGCTCTACGAATGGAAGTATGGCAAGCAGCTCCTATATACCCAGGTGCTGAAGGACAAGCTCGGCGATTTAATGGCAGGCGCAAAAGGCCTGAGTGAATCGATCGCGCGCCTGCATGAGTTTGACGATACTTTCTTTAATCCCGAGTTCCTCGAACCTCGCCCACTGCTGAAAGCGTTGTGGGAACCCGGCGGTGCGGTGCTCTTGATCGACGAGATCGACAAGTCCGACCAGGAGTTCGAGGCCTTCCTGCTTGAGATGCTGCAGGACTATCAGATTTCGATCCCCGAAATCGGGACGATTGCGGCGCGCGTGCCGCCGGTGTGCTTTCTGACTTCGAACAACACGCGCGAACTTGGGGATGCGCTCAAGCGGCGCTGTCTGCATCTGTACATCCCCTATCCGGATCCCGATCTCGAGCGCCGCATCGTCGCGCGCCGGGTGCCAGAACTGGCCGCGACCTTGCGCCACCATGTTTCGCCGGCCTTGCCGAGGCGCGCGTGGATCGTTCCTTTTAGTTTG
>JANOVQ010000417.1:0-1980 GCA_031417495.1 Pseudomonadota bacterium
GATGAACGCGATGCCGACCTTGGCCCGACGTTCCATCATCCATTTGGCGAGCGCAAATCTCATTTCAGATCTCCAGCGGGATGGGCAGGTTTGGGCGGCGCCTTCCAAGCAGATAGGCCCATTCGCCGATGGTCCCTGCGCACCGCGGGCCGAAAGGACACCGACTCCAGTGAACTTCGGCGCGCGCTAGCATAGGTTACCTCAGCACGACGCGTGGTCGATCAGACTATTTGCACTCCAGCTCAAAGGACCTACCTTGCGCGTCAAGGCGGATGGGAAATGGCTGGCAGGGCCGCGGAAAATTAGAGTCCTGCTCCCTGCATCTGCCAATAAGTCAATTCCAGAATCTCGTTGACGAAACCGACTTGCACGGTCGGATCGACCAGATCCTGTTTGCACTATTAGCCGAGGTTGACTGATCGTTCAGCACGCCACCACCGCAGGATTCGTGCAAGGTTGGCGCTCGCTCAATAATGCGGAGGTCGTTCATCCACCAACGCAAGCGGCATCCGTTCCGATTTCCAGGCGTCGATCTGGCGCTGATACACCGTCATCTGCGCGCGCAAATTATCAAGCTCGCGCTGCTGGCGGTAAACGACATCGCTCAGCTCCTGATTGGCATGCTCAAGAAAGGCGATTTTGAGTTCGATCTGTTCCAGGGTCGTCTCGGGCATAAGCTTTCATTCCTATAAACGTCACGGTATAGAGTGATCCCCGCCTTGCCCCACACCGTCCGCTAGCGGACACTCTAGCGCAGGCAGATCCCCAGCAACACAAACTTCCAAGGAGAGCGCTCATGAGTGCGGTTCTTTCCCAACCACAATCGCCGCAACAGACCTTCGATGTGATTATCGCCGGCGCGGGGTTCGCTGGCCTGTACATGTTGCACAAGATGCGCCAGCGCGGATTATCGGTGCGCCTGTACGAGGCCGGCAGCGGGGTGGGCGGCACCTGGTATTGGAACCGCTATCCGGGCGCGCGGGTGGACGTCGAGAGTGTGGAATATTCCTACTCGTTCTCGGAGGAGTTGCAGCAGGAATGGTCATGGTCGGAACGCTATGCATCGCAACCCGAATTGCAGCGCTATATCAATCATGTGGTGGAGCGCTTCGGCCTGCGGCCAGACATCCAGTTCGAGACCAAAGTGACGGCGGCGATTTACGACGACGCGGCCAGGCGCTGGAATATTCAGACAAGCCAGGGCGACCAGATCAGCGCCAAGTATTGCGTCCTCGCGACAGGCTTTTTGTCGGCCGCCAATAAGCCGGATTTCGCGGGGCTCAATTCTTATCAAGGTCAGCAATACCAGACTTCGCGCTGGCCACATGAAAGCGTGGATTTCAGCGGGCAACGGGTCGCGATCATCGGCACCGGCTCGTCGGCCGTGCAGTCCATCCCCCTCATCGCCGAGCAGGCTCAGCATCTGTACGTCTTCCAACGCACGCCGTCATTTTCTATCCCGCTGCGCAACGCGCCGCTGGACCGTGACTATGAGCGGCGGGTGAAAGCCGATTACCCGGAGTGGCGCCGCCGCCAGCGCGAGGAATCCCGCGCTGGCTTCATCGCGCTCAACTACGCGCCTGCCGCGCCCAATGACAAGTCAGCACTGGCAGTGTCCGCTGAGGAGCGGCTGCAAGATTACGAGATGCGCTGGGCATCCGGTGGTCTATGTTTTTATTCCTCCTACATCGATTTGCTTACCAACGAACAAGCCAATGCAACACTCGCGGAATTTGTCCGGGAAAAAATCCGCCAGAAAGTGCGCGATCCGGTGGTGGCCGAGCTGCTGGCACCCAAGGATTATCCGATCATGGCCAAGCGCCTGTGTGCCGACACCAACTATTACGAAACCTATAACCGCAGCAACGTATCCTTAATTTCGATCAAGGATTCGCCAATCGAGAAACTCACGCCAAAAGGCCTGCAGGTGCGCGGCCAGGAATACCTCGTAGACAGCATCGTCTTCGCGACCGGCTTCGA
>JANOVQ010000418.1:0-4863 GCA_031417495.1 Pseudomonadota bacterium
CATTAGTGCGCGAAATGGTGGCCGCCGGTAATTTTCTGGCACCATTCGAAGGGCCGCAGGCCTATCTTCTCAAACCACCACTCGCGTTTTGGCTCAGCGCGTTTTCCGCGCATCTGTTTGGGCTCAATGATTTTGCGATGACCCTGCCCTCACGGCTGGCGGGTCTCGGCTGTGCGGCACTGACGTTTCTGCTGGGCCGGCGTCTTTATGGGCAGGCCGGCGGCTGGTTTGCGGCGCTGGTGTTCGTCACCAACGGCATCTACATCCAGTTCACGACGAATTTCCGCATGGATTCGCTGATGACCTTTGGCGCGTTGTTGACCGTCTGGGGATATCTCCATCTGCAGCTCACGCGCGGGGCCTGCTATTTCTTTCTAGGCCTTGCGCTCGCCACTCTCACTAAGGGGCCGCTGATTTTCGTCATCGCACTGGTGTTTATTCCGCATGCGTTGGTGGTCGGGCGGTGGCGGAAGATCAATCTTCGCGGCGCCTACTGGGCCGGCTGGCTGTTATTTCCGTTGCTGTGGTTCAGCTATCTTTGGCTGCAACAGGGCGCTGAAATTTCAGCGCAACTGAACGCGGATTTCTGGCGCGAGAACTCGGCCTTCGGGCTCTCTGCAGTGGATTCGGCCTTGCTTGAGTATGTGATCAAGCCCATGCATCGCTTATCGCCCTGGCAACCGTTTATGGTCCTCGGTCTCGGCAGCGCACTGTACGCGACGCTGCGTGCGTGCGCGCCGCGCGAAACGCGGGCAGACATTGCGCTAATCCTCGCCTTGTTTGTCTTGAACTATGGCATTGCGGTGATTAAACCTGATCCGGATGTCCGCTACTTATATCCCTCGTTGCCGTTATTAGCGGTGCTCACCGGGGGCTTTTTTGCGCGTTTTACGGCGCCGTCGATCTTGCGCTGGGCCACGCGCGCCGTCGTTGCCTTGAGCGTGTTGGCGACAGCCTATATCGCGGTGACGAGTTATCGCGCGATCCCGGATCAGCAGGGCTTGCGTGAGATTAAAACCTTGGGCGGGAGTGGCTTGCTAAGCAGCGCCAACACCGTGGTCCTCAACGATGAAATCCCACCGGCGAACGCGCCCCGGCGCAATGATCCGCTCCGCGATAGCGCGTACTTTTATCTGGGCTTCGCGCCACCCAACCTGCGGTGGCCGGCAAACGCTGCCGCGCTCCCGTCATCCGTGCAATATTTTGTCGCACGCCGTAAACGCAGTTATGCGGCGCGCTTGCTGGAACTCGGTCTGCAACCGCGGGCGCGTTCCGCCAAATTGCTGGTATTCGAGAAACGCGCTGATTAGTCGCTGCGAGTCACGTCCCGATAGACCGCAAGCGTCGCGCGCTGCATGGCAGCAAGCGGATAGGGATGTTCCGCCGGCACGGCCACGGGGTTTTCCAGCAGTAACCGCGTGCGTTGCGCCGCCGCCTCAACATCCCCCACCGCGACGAGCCCGGCGGGAAACACCCCGCGCAGGATTTCCCCTGTCCCGCCGTGGTCGTAGCCGATGACCGGACGCCCGAGACTAAGGGCCTCAATGGTGGTGCGACCAAAGGCCTCGGGGGCACGCGTTAACGAGTACACCACATCAGAAACCGCCAGAATTTCGCGCAGATCACTGCGTTGGCCGAGGAAACTCACGACCGACGCAAGCCCCCGATCCTGCACAAGTTCGCGCAGTTCGGTCTCGAACTCGCGTTTTCGCGGGTGTGGACCGCCGACAATCAGGGCGTGGACGGGTAGTCCATGCTGCACCAGCCGCTGCAGCATTTCGATGAAATCCTGCTGCCCCTTCCAACGCGTGAGGCGCGCCGGCAGACATAGCACACGGCGCGCGGCCAGGGCCGGCTGTTCGCGGCGCCATTGTTCAAGCCACGCCGCGCTGGGTTGGAAGCCGTGCGCATAGCGCGCGCGATCGACGCCGCGCGGAATCAGCACTACCCGTTCGCGCGGCGTGTGCGGATAAGCCCGGAAAATATAGTCGCGGATGAACTCAGAGATGGCGATTACGCAGGCGCCCGAGGCCATGATCCGGCTGTAACGGTTGACCGCGTAAGGACCATGGACGGTCGTCACCCAGTGTGGGCGTCGCGAACCTTCAATGCCGCGCAGCGCAAGATGGCCGATCCAGGCCGGCAGCCGCGAGCGCGCATGCACCACATCGACCGCCTCGTCCAGCATCAAAGTACGCAGTTTGCGCACCAAGCCTAAGGTCCCTAAGCGCTTGCGCCCGATAGGTAAGGCCACGTGCTGTGCGCCGGCTGCGGTGAGCAACGGTACCAGGCGACCCCCGGCCGAGACCACCAATGCACGATGCCCGGCGGCGACCAGCGCCTCAGCAATTTCCAAAGTGCCTTGTTCGACGCCACCGACTTCCATCTCGGGCAGGAGCTGTAACACGGTGAGACGCCCCGCGTTCATGGCCAGCGGGCCAGGATTAATGTCGCGCAGCGCGCGGCTTCGGCGAGCGGCGGCTGCAGCGCGCGCAAGGGTTGGCCTTGGAGCCAGCCGTTGAAGGAAGTCACTCGACCTTGTGCGATGAGCGAAGCCGCGAGCCCTTCGATGCGATCGACTTTGCGCGCTGGTACTTCGAGCAGACCAACGCCCAAGCCGGCCGTCAGCGCCTCAAAAATCATCGACACACTGTCCACGGTCACCCACGCCGCGCGTGCGGTGCTAAGTGCTCGTGGCAGCCAATCCGTTGCTGAAGTTGTGCTCGGCTGATAGATCACACCGGGTTGCACGAACGTCGCCAGGGCGGTGCGGGTACTTTCTGGGGTACGGCGTGAATCGGCGATCACGAACGCGCGAGTGGGGCCACCGAAGATGATCGAGGCCAGTTGCTTTAAGAGCGCGGGTTCATCCCACTGGTGGTGTCGCGAGGGCCCGCCGATCAGGAGCAGGGTGTGATCTTGGCGCGCGCTGTCCTGGCGCTGGAAGTCGTTGAGCACGCCAAGCGTCGGCTCAACATGGACGCCACGCCGAGCGCCGTCATGTTCGGGCACTAGGCATAGATCGAAGCATCCCGTCGGTAGCCCAGGTTTCATGCAGTAGATTGCTCGCCCGCCGAAACAGCGCCGCGCGGCCAGCAACGGCCACTGACACGCGCGGCCAGCGCCCACCAGCAAGGCCGGCGGCGCAGCCGGCCTTGGCAGCGGCCAAGTCCCGCGCAACCAATGCCACCACGGCACGCGCAGCGACGACACCATAAACTCCTGCACCCGCAATGGCCGCTGTGCGCCAAGCGCCGCCAGCAAGCCAGCAGTCTGGCGCTCATGACCGGCTTTGCCGTCCCGGAAGCGCCAGACCTCTAGCGGCGTGCTCACTTAGTCTTCGAGATCAGCCGCAGAGCGTAAGCCAACCGGCTGGGCACGCACGCTTGCCTTGCACGGTATCGAGATAGCCGCGCTGCAAGCGCGCCGTGATTGGGCCAGGGCGACCACTGCCAATGGTGCGATTGTCGAGTTCGCGAATGGGCGTGACTTCCGCGGCAGTGCCGGTGAAAAAGGCCTCGTCCGCGATGTAGAACTCGTCGCGCGTGATACGCTTTTCAACGACCTGAATGCCTTCCTCGCGCGCCAGGCGCATGACCGTATCGCGGGTGATGCCTTCCAGCGCACATACGGGATCAGGCGTGTAGAGGATCCCATTGCGCACCATAAAAATATTCTCGCCGCTACCTTCCGCCACCATGCCCTCGTGATCGAGCAACAGCGCTTCGTCATAGCCGGCATGGGCCACTTCCTGCAGCGCCATAATGGAATTGAGATAATTGCCGGTGGCCTTGGCTTTCGATAACACGCTGTTCACATGATTGCGGGTGAAGGACGAGGTCTTGATGCGGATACCCTTCTCGAGTGCATCGCCACCGAGATATGCGCCCCAGAACCAGGCCGCCACTGCGACATGCACTGACAGATTGGACGCGTGCAGCCCCATGCCCTCGGATCCGTAATAGGCGAGCGGTCGCAGGTATGCCGTCTCCAATTTGTTGAGCCGCACGCAATCCACACAGGCCTGGCGCACGGCCGCCTGCTCGAACGGCACCTTCATTCCCAAGATATGCGTGGTATCAAACAACCGCTTGATGTGGTCGTCGAGGCGGAAGATCGCGGTGCCTTGCGCGGTCTGGTAGGCCCGAATCCCTTCAAACGCACCGACGGCATAGTGTAGCGAATGGGTGAGTACGTGGGTGTTGGCAGCCCGCCAATCGACCATCTGGCCGTCCATCCAAATCACCCCGTCACGATCTGCGAAACTCATCTCTCTCTCTCCTTAGCGACTATTAGCACATGACCCGCGACCACACTGCGGACACGGCCTGGCGCTCTGTGCTGAAGCAAGAATTATCAACCAAGCCATCGATTTCCTGTAACGCGCAGCGATGAATCTCAGCGCGGTAGGCGAAAAACGCCGTGCGCAGCTGATCGCTGTCCATGCGCGAAATGAGGCCGAGATCGGCGATCAAATCAAGGAGACGCAGATTGTCGGTGTAAGCGCTCAGCACCTGGTACTGCCAGGCCCAGCGGAGCACGGCGTATTGCACCATAAATTCGATATCGGTAATACCGCCGACCCCGTACTTCAAATCAAAAGTGGTGGCGTTTGAGCGATCACTTGCATGGCGCATGCGGTGGCGTATATCGGCAATGTCCGTGCGCAATTTCGCGACGTCGCGCGGGGTGCGCAGCACCGCACGACGCGCGGTCTCAAAGCGCTCGCGGGTCACGGGATGGCCAGCGATCGCGCGCGCGCGGACCAGTGCCTGATGTTCCCAGGTCCACGCCTGGTGCTGCTGATATTCCACGAAGGCAGCCATCGAGGAGACCAGGAGGCCCGCGGCGCCGCTGGGCCGC
>JANOVQ010000419.1:0-1999 GCA_031417495.1 Pseudomonadota bacterium
CCGGCTCCAGCGGCGAACGCGGCATTTTGTTCGGCGGTCATCGTGCCGACTCACCGTCGATAATCCCCGGAGATCGGGGGAAACCGACGCGGTTCTGCCTGTGGGGCATTCAGATGCTCTTCGATGCCCAATCGGATTCGCGCGAGATCCTGGCGCAACCAGGCGTACTGGAAGCGAATGCGTGCATCAGGATCTGCCTGAGATTCCGCCGCGCGCAGCAGCGGTCCCAATGCATCCAACTCATGGACCAGGCGCGCCAAGGATTCGCGCTCAGCGTCGATATCCGCGAAGAGCGGGATCGACAGCAGTAAGGTGCCGAAGAAGCCGGCTGCCAGAGTCACCGTGCGCATGGTTTCGCTCGCCAGGATTTGTCTGGCGGCGAGTTTCTTTTATGCGGCTGTCTTGGGCGACTCGAAACCACGAATCGGAGGCGCGTGGTTTATTTGTGATATTCAGTTAGGCTCGCTATCAACCTCACGACTCAGAGATCGCCCCCCGTGAACATCGCGTTGCTGATCGACTGCGAGAATGCCGCCCCGGATTCCATCCATGGAATTCTGAGCGAGCTTGCCGAGAAAGGCACGATCAACATCCGGCGCGCCTATGGCAATTGGAAGAATCAGGCCGGGTGGGAAGAGAAATTGCATCCGTTCGCCATTCAGCCGGTACAACAGTTTGCCTAACCCAAGGGGAAAAATGCGATCGATATGTGCATGGTGATCGATGCCATGGACTTGCTGTTCACCGAAAAGGTCGACAGCTTTGCGCTCGTCACGAGCGATTCCGACTTCACGCCGCTTGTCCTCAAACTGCTTTCCAAGGGCAAGCGTGTCATCGGCTTCGGGGAAAGCAAAACCCCGGAGCCTTTCAAGAGGGCCTGCTCACTGTTCATCCATACAGATCATTTCCAGGAGCCGTCGGTTGAAAATCCAGAGCCGCACAAGTCGTCAAGAAAGACCAAGAATGATCTCCGGGGAGACACCGAACTCCTGAATGTTCTGCGGGCCGCGGTTGAGAATATGAAGGAAGAAGATGGGTGGGCACACATGGGTCGAATCGGCCATTACATCTCCAATAATTCCTTTCTGAGCTCCAAAAATTACGGCTACACGCGCTGGTCTGACTTAATCCGCGCCACCGAAACCTTCGACATGGAGTCGCGTGAGCATCATTCTTACTTCAGAACAAGAAAACTGGCCAAATGACCCGTTAAGAGTCCTTCGCATTTCTGATCAGCACCGGGTCAATACCATCCGCGCGGTCGTTAAGTATATCCATGCTGATACTTCCACCTGCCGAGATCGATGAATTCGTGGCAGATGCTAGGCAGGGCAGTGCGCATCAGCGACGCTTTAGCAGCACTATTATCCGGCCCTGCAAGATTTCGGCGCTTTTATGCGGATATTTGAAGTGTCTCTAAAAGGTTAAGTTTCGGGACGCGATGACTAGGTGGTTTTTATAACTCGCTGCGGTGCGGCAGGCGTCTCTAGTCGGCCATGAACCGCCACTACCGTTTCTACAATGCTGACCTACAAACTCGAGAAAGCAGCCTCTCGTAGGCCCCTCTTAAAGTCGGATCTGCGCGCGTCCAGCGGATCTATTTAGCCGCCTTCGGGTTCCTGTAGCATGAGCCGATGAAATGCTCAGCCTGTCAGCACGACAACGAAACCGGCGGTAAATTTTGTTCCAACTGCGGCTCGCCACTGCTGGCTAAGTGCGCAAACTGTGGCTCGATTCTTAAGCCGGGATCAAAGTTTTGTGCTGAATGTGGCGCGCCAACCGTGGCTATACGTTCCGTAGCCCCGCCTCTAGCGCGCCGCGCCGTGGACTACACGCCCAAACACCTCGCCGACAAGATCCTTCAGTCGCGCTCGGCGCTTGAAGGCGAACGCAAGCAGGTGACGGTGCTGTTCGCAGACGTTAAAGGTTCGATGGAACTGGCCGAGCAGCTCGACCCAGAGGAATGGCACTCGATCCTCGAACGCTTCTTTGCCATCCT
>JANOVQ010000420.1:0-25951 GCA_031417495.1 Pseudomonadota bacterium
CCATGATTAGCGATAAGAAACGCCCCTCGTCGTCTTTCCCACCTATTCCGAGTTATGCGCTTAGCCCGTACCAGGCAGCGCTAGCGCCGCCGCGTCGAGCCGCGACGGAACCCGGGATCAAGATCCAAATTCCACAATTTCCGCTGGAAGTGGTCTTGCGCGGCCTTGAGCTGGCACCGCCCTGCGTATTGGTTGAAGACGGCGCGTCCCAGACGCAGAGCGTCAATGCGGCCGCCGCTGGTCTCGGCGCACGCCGTGGGATGCCGCTGCGGGCGGTCACCGCCCTGAGTACCGATATCCAAGTGTTGCGCCGCGAGCCGGCCACCGAACTCCAGGTCTGCACGCATCTCGCGCAGTGGTTTCACGCGCTGGGGTATGACGCGCAATTCAGCGTGCGCGCGGGTCTGGAAATCTGGCTGAATTGCGGTGCCGCATCGGCCGGCGATTCCTTGTTGGCACCACTTCGACGTGATCTCCGCGCGCTCGGCCTGCGCGCGTATCTGGCTGAAGCGATGCCTTTGCTAACGGCCTTGCCGGCGTCCCAACTCGTGCGCATGGCGCCCAGTGTGTCGCGAGCGGACGCGAATTTTTCGTCGCTACTCACCTTGCCCTGGCCGCTCGCCCGCCCGCGTGAGTTGTATACGGCCGTGTACCGCCTACTCGAAGATTTGCGGGTCATCAGCGAGGCGCGCCGAGCGGCAGTCCGTTGGGTCCAGTGGACTTTTCAGCACAGCAATGGCACCCGCGACCATCACTTGTTCGAACTTGCGACCTTGCCACGCACGACTGAGCGTTTAAATCTGTTGGTGCGCGAGCGACTACACCGCCTGTCGCTGGCCAGCCCGCTTTGTCAGCTGGAAATTAAAGCCGGGTTCTAATTGAGCGTGGCCAGGGTCTTCCGTTCGCCCCGGCTTCCGTACGATACTGGCGCCTCGTCATTTATCGAGAGGAGGTGATCCAATGTCTAGTGAGATGAAATTGATGTCGCGCCAGCTGATGGATCTCAACCGGCTCACCACCCCTGTGGGACCAGCTGATTGATATTCGCGCTTCGTGAATGTGATCCAGAGGTTGACGAGATTCAATCTCGCGGAGGGCCGCTTAAATGCGGCCCTCCTTTTTTTTGGGCGGCAATAACCGTTCGCAGTGAACGGCGTGTCTTGCGCAGTCCGCTGCGCAACTAGCACTCCTCAGTGAAAATTCAGCTCCTAAGCGATCTACATCTGGAAGTTGATCCGACTTTCCAGCCAAGGGTAGCGCCGGACGCCGACGTGTTAGTGCTCGCCGGCGACATCGGCGCGCGACCGGATGCACCGATGGCGCAGTACGGCGCGCTGGATTGGTGTTTGACCCGCTTTTCCCCTGCTCTGCGCCATTGGCCGGTGCCGGTGTTATACCTTCCAGGCAATCACGAATACGATGGTCAGGATTTTGACGAGTGCCAGGAGGCGCTGCGCGCAAAGACCGCAGCCTTGGGGATGATTTGGTTGGAAGGCAGCAGCATTGTTCTGCACGGCGTGCGTTTTATCGGCTCTACCTTGTGGAGCGATTTCGATTGTTTCGGTGATCGGCCGTCGCACGTGCCCGGCGCAATGACCTACAACCTCCGCATGCGTGAAAAGTGCTTTCGCGCCGCGAATTTTTATCTAGAGAAAGCCGCGATCATGCGCGAGGGCATCCTGTTCGATGCGCTCGCGATGCGCGAAGAGGCATTGCGCTGCCAGGCGTGGTTACGCACTGCGCTGGCGGCGCCGCACGCCGGGCCGAGCGTGGTCGTCACCCATTTTGCGCCGAGCCTGCGCAGTCATGATCCCCGGTTTGGGTTAACCCCAGGGACTGCGGGATTCTGCAGTGCGTTGGACGACCTGGTGCCGCAAGCCGATCTCTGGCTGCACGGCCATTTGCATTGTGGCAGCGCCTACCGCATCGGGTCCTGCGGCGTGCATGCGAACCCCTTAGGCTATTCTGAGCAAGGGGAGCAGCAGCACTTTGAACCCTGTTACGTGCTTGAAATTTGAAGACGCTTAAGGAGAACGCGATGGCTTTATGGCAAGTTGAAAATACCCTGGGCATTGTGCTCGCAAAGTATGTCAATCCACCGATGAACTATATGACGGCGGACGGCATGACCGAACTCAAGGCACTCATCGAGACCTGGCGCGCGCCGGAGGTGCGGGTGGTCGTCCTCACGGGCGGCCTTCCGAATCGTTTTATCACGCATTACAGCGTGGAAGAACTCATTCAAAGTGCCCGCAATAAACCTCTGATGATGAACATGGGGCGGGCCTGGTTACATCACCATAATGCGACCTTGACGAATCTGCGGGACTTACCCAAACCTGTGATCGCCGCAATGAGCGGCAGCACCATGGGGGGAGGGTTTGAAACGTCGTTGTCGTGTGACATTCGCATCGCGCAAGCCGGAGATTTTCGCTATGGGCTGCCCGAAGTCACGCTGGGGATTCTGCCCGGCGGCTGCGGTACCCAACGGTTGTCGCGCCTGATTGGGGCTGGACGCGCGATTGATTTCATTTTGCGTGGTCGGATCTGCAAGCCGGACGAAGCACTCGCGATGGGGCTCGTGCATGAAATCGCGACTGATGCCTGCGCGCGAGCGCTGGAGATTGCGCGCGCGATGCTGCACCTGTCCCCGGTGGCGATCGCCGAAACCAAACGCGCGGTTTATGAAGGCAGCGAAGTGCACCTGCAGGCTGGCTTGGAAATTGAAGGCGATGCCTTCATTCACACGATGCTGACCGACGAAGCAGTCACCATCATGGAGGAATACGTCGCGCAGCCATTGGAGGAACGCGTGCAGTGGCTTGAGCGCAGCCGCGCCCTGTTGCATCCGCGTTAAGTTTCACCGCGGTTGTCACGCGCATCAAGACCGTCGGCTAGCGCACCCACAAACGTGCTGCATTAATGGAGTCGCAAAAAATGAACAAGGTCGATGCCAGTGTTACCGTCGCGAATGGCCTGCGTTCGCCGTGTTTGGCCGCAGGGGGGCTGGCCAGCGAAGCGGCAGTTTTCGTGCACGGGAATCCTGGTTCCAGTGAAGATTGGCGCGCCTTGGTGGGGCAGGTGGGGGAGTTCGGACGTGCAGTCGCGTTCGACATGCCGGGCTTTGGCCGCGCGGACAAGCCCGCAGATTTTGACTACACCGTGCTCGGTTACGCGCGCCATCTCGAGGCACTGCTGGGCCAGCTCGGCATCGCGCGGGTGCACCTCATCCTGCACGATTTTGGCGGTCCGTGGGGACTCGCGTGGGCCGCGCAACACGCCGAGCAAGTCGCTAGCGTGACCTTGTTCAACATTGGCATTTTGCCCGGCTATCGCTGGCATTTTCTCGCGCGCATTTGGCGCACCCCGCTGCTGGGCGAGTTGTTTCAACTTACCACCACCCGCTTCGGCTTCAACAGCCTCATGAAAATCGGCAATCCTCGCGGTTTCCCTCCAGGGTTTGTCGCGCGCATGTATGACGAATTTGATGCGGGCACCAAGCGCGCCGTGTTGAAGCTGTA
The DNA here is from genome assembly GCA_031417495.1 of Pseudomonadota bacterium. Taxonomy (GTDB): domain Bacteria; phylum Pseudomonadota; class Gammaproteobacteria; genus CAIKBL01. The sequence continues at coordinate 3,522 of JANOVQ010000420.1, forward strand.
TCGCGCAACGAATCAGGCGGACATTGAAGACTTCTCAGCGCAGGTGATCGCGGCTCTGCAGCCGCGGGATATTCCGGCTTTGGTGCTCTGGGGCGAGCGCGACATCTACCTGCCCAGTCGCTATGCCGAGATTCAGCAACGGGTGTTCCCAAGTGCCCGCATTGTGAAATTGGCGGATAGTGGCCATTGGCCATTCGCCGATAATCCGCGCGAAGTCGCCGCTCATCTCGTGCCGTTTTTGCGCGCGCAGATGACGCCGCGGGAAGATTAAGAGATAGCCACCGAGAGCTCGGAGGAATAAAACTTAACTCCCGGTCTTCTTCTCCGTGGCTAATCTTAACTCTTCGGATTTTCTAAGCACCGCGCAAGGTCCTGCTCGCGTTATCGCTGAATAGCGCTGTGCAGTCTCTAAGCGGCACTGTTTGCGCTATCCTCTCGCGCTACATCCAGTGCAAAAACCGTTTCGGTCATCACTGCAATACGAATGCACCCAAAAAATTCTCCACATTCCGTTCCGCTGCACGGCAGGACCCGCCGCCGTGCGCAGGGGCATGTCCAGCTCGGTGTACTGATCATTGCAGGGTTGGGGCTCACGACTGCCGCTTACCTGGTGGTGCACTACGGCGCGCGCGAGATCGCCGTCGCGCTGGCTGGCATCGGCTGGGGGATGGTGGCGATTGTCGCGGCGCACGCCGCGCAAATTGGTTTGTCAGGGCAGGGCTGGCATGCGATCGCCAAGGTTGAGCAGGTTGCGCCAGTGCGGGTGTTCGTGTTGGCGCGCTGGATTCGTGAAGCAGTCAGCGGACTCCTGCCACTAACGCAGATCGGCGGCGAGGTAGTCTCCATCCGGATCCTGGTCTTGAATGGTTTCCGGAATGCGATTGCGGCCAGCACGATGATTGCGGATCTCGCGACGCAGATCCTGAGCCAGGCGATCTTCACTTTGCTGGGTCTCACGATGCTGATCGTCGATGGGCATCAGGGGCCGGTGATTGAGTGGACAGTGATCGGCCTAATGGCCTCGCTGTCGGTGTTGCCCGCGTTCTTCTTCGCGCAGCAGCGCGGGTTGTTACACGCCACCGAGAAACTCTTCATCAAACTTGCTGAGCGCTTCCCGGCTTTTCAGGGCAGTTCACTCGACGGTTTACACGATTCCATCCATCGCCTGTTTCGCCAGCCGTTGGCGCTTCTCAAGTCCTTCAATGCGCACCTGTTATCGTGGTTGCTGGGCGCTTTCGAGATTTGGTTGATTCTGTATTTTCTTGGCGCGGCGGTCGCCCCACGCGAAGCCCTGGTGATTGAGAGTCTGAGCCAAGTGATTCGCAGTGTGGCGTTTGCGGTACCCGGTGCGCTCGGTATTCAGGAGGGCGGGTTTATGGTGTTAGGTGCGCTCTATGGTCTCCCGCCGCAGACCTGCCTGGCGTTGTCGCTCGCCAAGCGCGTGCGCGAACTATTGCTCGGCGTACCTGCGCTGCTGACCTGGCAAACCCTTGAAGGCCGCCGGTGGTGGGTGCGACGACGGGGGATTTCCGCCCCATGAGGCGCCTTAAACCGCAGCCCACGTGGCGCGCAGGAATGGTTACGTGAGGCAGTCCTTTGCGGCAGGTCTGCTGGCGGGTTTGCTCGCCGTGCTCGTGTGGGGCCTGCAGTTTCCAATCGCCAAAGATGTTTTTAGCGTGGTCGATCCGTTTCACGTCACCTTGTTTCGGTATCTCATCGCGGTGCTGATCCTGACCCCGATTGTGCTGCTTCGCGAAGGGCGGGGGGCGTTGGCTTACCAGGGCATGGCGCCCTTGGTCTGCAGCATGGGTGCGCTCGGCATGAGCTTGTCGCCGCTGATGGTGTTCTATGGGATTTCCATCGCGGGTGCCGAACATGGTTCGGTGATCGTCGCGTTGCAGCCCTCGGTAATGGCGATCATGCAGTGGATCCTGTTCGACAAGCGGCCGTCGCGTTTCACGCTCATCTGTATTTTCGTCGCTTTCTGCGGTGTCGTGCTGGTCGTTACCAAGGATGGCCACACACTGCAGGAGTCGTCGGACGCCATCCTCGGCAGTGTGCTTATTTTGGCAGGCGGGTTGTGCTGGATCTATTACACTCTCGGGACTGAGCGCTTGAAGGGTTGGTCGGTGTGGCGCATCACGGTGTTAACCATGCTGCCTGGGACTGCGACGACGCTCGTGATTACGTCTGGCATGACGGCGGCCGGGGTGCTTGCTTTGCCCACTGTCGAAAACACGCTGCAGGTAGGTTGGGAGCTGTTGTTTCTAAGTCTGTTCGGCGTGGTGTTTGGCATGCTGGCCTGGAATTTTGGTACGCGGCGCATCGGCCCGCTGAACTCGATGTTGTTAACCAACTTAATGCCGGTCGTCACTTTCGCTTATCGCGCGCTGCAGGGGGTGCAGTTCGCGCGGGTGGAGATCCTCGGCGGTGGCATGGTGGTCGTTGCCCTGGTCGCGAATAATCTTTATCTGCGCCGGCAATTCGTGCGCCGTCGCGTGGCGGTTTGAGCGCTATGCAACTCAGCTTTTTTACGATGCCGCTGCATCCCCTGGGGCGCGATTATCGGACCACTCTGCGCGAAGATCGGGCCGCCATTCTGCTGGCCGATGAACTCGGCTATGCGGAAGCATTTGTCGGTGAGCACGTGACGGATCTCGCCGAAACCGTCACCTCCTCTCTCACGTTCATTGCGAGCCTGGCCTACGAGACGCGCCAAATTAAGCTTGGCACGGGCACCATCAATCTGCCTAACACGCATCCCGCCGCGGTGGCGGCGCAGGTTGCGATGGTGGATCACATGTGCGACGGACGCTTCATTCTCGGCATCAGCCCGGGGGGACTGCGCTCGGATGCGGAAGTCTTTGGCACCCTTGATCGGGATCGAAATGCGATGGCGCGCGAGGCGATCGCGCAGATCCTCGCCATTTGGCAGGGCGTCGCGCCCTATGATTTACGCGGAGAGTTCTGGCAGATCTCGACCGCGCGAACATTGGATCGTGAAATTGGGCAGGGCCTTATCCTGCAGCCGCTACAACGTCCCCATCCCCCTATTGCGGTGGCCTGCATGTCGCCGCACTCGGCCTCTGTGGTGCACGCAGCGCGCCAGGGTTGGTCGATTATTTCGGCCAATTTTCTGCAACCGGTGTGGGTCGCGAGTCATTGGCCAAAAATGCAAGAGGGTGCGGCGCTCGGCGGGCGGCTTGCCGCGCCGACAGATTGGCGCGTGGCGCGCAGTGTTTTTGTCGCGGAGGATGCGGCGACCGCGCGTGCCTATGCGCGAAGTCCCGACGGCCCGTATGGCCATTATTATCGGAGTTTGATGCGCAAGCTAATTGGTAACGGTCGCCCCGAGCTTTTCAAGACACGAGCAGACCTGCCGGATAGCGCGATCACCTTGGAGTATGTGCTGGAGACCTTGGTGTTGTGTGGCACGCCGGTGCAGGTGGCCGAGCAGATTCTGCGTTTGCGCGAAGAGGTGGGGGATTTCGGCACGCTCGTGTATGCCGGTCATGATTGGGCCAATCCTGCACTGGCGCAGCATTCGATGCGTCTGATGGCGGAACAGGTGATGCCGCTAGTCAATCGCGCACTCGGCGCGAGCGCCTGATGACTGGCTAGCCGGGTCGCTGCGCGCCGCGCAAGGACGACCTGCTAGACCCAGGGCTTAAGCAAATCCGCTAGCCCCGCGAAGGGATTGCTGGTGGACGCCGGCTTTTCGCCGGGGTGACTGCCCGCGGAATTCAGGCCCTGCGCCGCCTCCACCAGCCGCACGTGTTCCTGCTCATGGCAGTACACGCAGAGCAGCTCCCAGTTGCTGCCGTCGGGCGGGTTGAAGTCATGATCATGATTGCGGTGGTGCACCGTGAGTTCACGCAGATTCTCGCGCGTGAATTCGCGGCTGCAGCGGCCGCAGATCCAGGGATAGCGCTTCAAGGCCTGCGCCCGATAGTCCTGCTCGCGCTGTTCGCGTTGGCGGCGCGCGTCGAGCACGACACGGTCAAGCTTGGCCTGGTCGGGCGTTTTCTTGGTTGGACTCATGGCGTAATCGGTGGCCTCTGGCCGTGCAAGTATAAGTCGACCTCAGGACCTGAGGCGACGACTAAGGTCTCCAGCGCTGGAGGTCACTGCGCAGCCCGCAAGGTTTAAGATGCGCAGACCAAGCCCTAACCCTGGAGACGGCACGCGAGTGAACGACAGCACCTTCCCCACCAACGGCATTATCTCCTCGCAACTGACGGTCATTCCGGCGTGGCTCGATTATAACGGGCATATGAATGTGGCCTATTACAACGCGGCGTTCGATCTGGCGATTGAGGATCTCAAAATCGCCTACGGTCTCAGCGAAACCTACCGGCGTGCCAAACAACGTTCGACCGTCGCCCTCGAAGCGCACATCACGTATCAAAGCGAAGCCAACCTGGGCGATGAACTGTGTATCGAGTCGCGCATTTTGGACACCGACGGCAAGCGACTCCACCTGGGGCAAGCCATGTATCGCGCGGCGACCTTGCTCTCCACCCAGGAAACGCTCTCGATCAGTTTCGATCTCGCAGCGCGGCGCAGTTGTCCCTTTGAACCCCTGCTTCTCGCGCGGATCGAAGCGCTGCAGCGCGCGCAGGCCGCAGTGCCTAAGCCCGCCTGGATCGGGCGTACAATCGGCCTGCGGTCGGTGAAACCCGGCGCGTAGCGCCGCCCAACATTGCAGAGGAATCCACATGGCACAACTCGACGGGCGCACGGTGATCGCGCGCAGCTTGAAGCAACAGGGCATCGAGCACCTCTTCGGGGTGGTCGGTTTTCCGGTGATGGAGCTTGCGCAGGTGGCGCAGCGCGAAGGAATTAAATTCTACGGCTTTCGCAATGAGCAGGCCGCGAGTTATGCGGCTGGCGCGGTGGGCTTTTTGACGGGGCGCCCTGGCGCGTGTTTAACCGTGTGCGGGCCGGGTATGGTCCACGCGCTGGCCGGACTGTCGAATGCCTGGGCCAATTGCTGGCCTATGCTGCTTTTAAGTGGCGCGCCGGATTCCTATCAACGTGAACAGGGCGCCTTTCAAGAAGCCCCGCAGATCGAAGCGGCGCGTCCCTTCGTGAAACTCGCCACCCGCCCGGATTCATTGGCCCGAGTCCCCGCCTATATCGAGAAATCCGTGCGCACAGCGATGTACGGTCGGCCGGGCGCGGTGTATCTCGATCTACCGAACGATCTCATCACGGATAGCCTTGACGACGCGACCCTGCAGTGGCCGCGGCGTTGTCCTCCCGCGCCCAAGAGCCTCGCGGATCCGGCGGCGATTGAGGTTGCGTTGGCTGCGTTGCGCAGCGCGCAACGACCGCTGGTGATTGTGGGCAAGGGCGCTGCCTATGCGCGCGCGGAGCACGAAGTGCGGCAATTCATCGAAGCCACGCGCCTGCCGTTTCTCGCCTCGCCGATGGGCAAGGGCGTGGTGGCGGATGATCATCCGCTGTCCGTGGCGCCGGCGCGTTCACATGCGCTGCAGGAAGCCGATGTGGTGTTTCTGATCGGCGCACGACTCAACTGGATTCTGCATTTCGGTCAGCCGCCGCGCTTTGCGCCCGCTGTGCGAATACTCCAACTCGATATTGCAGCAGATGAAATCGGCACCAATGTGCCGACCGAAGCCGCGCTGGTCGGTGACGCGCAAGCCGTGATGGCACAACTCAATACGGCGTACGCTGCCGCGCCCTGGCATTTTGACGGTGCGAGTGACTGGTGGCGTGTGTTGCGGAGCAAGATTGCCGAGAACGAGGCGCAGGTCAGCGCCATGCTGCAGGATGACCGCGTGCCGATGGGCTATTACCGAGTCATGCGCGAGATTCGCGCGCAGATTCCACGTGACGCCATTATCTGCAGCGAAGGCGCCAACACCATGGATATCGGGCGTAGCGTGCTGCTGAATTATGCTGCGCGCGAGCGCCTGGACGCCGGCACCTTCGGCACCATGGGGGTGGGGCTGGCGTTTGCGATTGCGGCCGCCGTGATCCATCCCACCCGCAAAGTCGTGTGCGTGGAAGGCGACTCGGCCTTCGGTTTCAGCGGCATGGAAGTGGAAACCGCGTGCCGGCACCGCCTGCCGATTACCTTCGTGGTGGTGAATAACAATGGCATCGGCGCGGGCGAGGCAGTGTTGAGCGATCCGATCCCGCCGCATGTCTACACGCCGAGTGCGCGTTATGACCGCATGATCGAAGCCTTTGGCGGTAAGGGCTACTACGCGACCACGCCGGCCGAGCTGACTGCGGCCTTACGCGACGCAGTCGCGGCGCCCAGCACGACCCTGATCAACGTCATGATCGATCCGCAGGCGACGCGCAAGCCACAAAAATTTGAATGGCTGACCCGTTAAATTTCGCCCGATTTCACGGGTGCCTCTGATGACGTGAGCAGTTACGCCGGAAATGCCTTACTCTGTCCACCTGACCCCTAACCAGAGCAAAAGAGACGTCCTATGGCCAAACCGAATTATGCCTTTGCGAAACGCCAACGAGATTTGAGCAAAAAGCAGAAGAAGGAAGAGAAGCGCGCGAAAAAAGTCGGCACTAAAGACGACGCGCCCGACGCAGATGAAAACACTGCAGACTCCGCGACCGACGAGAGTCAGGCGCCAGACTGAACCCCTCTTTAGCAGAGTGAGGTCCCCACCCACGCGGAAGTAGCACAAACCCGGCCGCCGTTGGCAACCCTAAGTTGGAGATTCGATGGAGACGGTGGCAGTACTTGATTTTGAAACCACTGGGCTCGCGCCGAACTGGGGCGACCGTGCGACTGAAATTGCCATCGCGATGGTCCGTGATGGCAAAGTGGTTGATCGTTTTCAAAGCTTGATGAACGCTGGACGGTGTATTCCGGCCGAGATCATCCGCCTCACTGGCATCACGAATGAGATGATCGCGCGTGCGCCGTCGGCCGCGGATGTGATGCGCGACGCCGCGCATTTTGTGGGCCACACCCCGCTCGTGGCCCACAACGCCGCCTTCGATAAGAAATTCTGGGAGGCGGAACTCGCCCGCGTGTCGCTGCGCTCCGTCAGTCGTTTTGCCTGTACCTTGCTGCTGGCCCGCCGGATCTATCCGGATTCCCCCAATCATCGACTGGCAACATTAATTCAGCGGCTGCGCCTGCCGAATCCTGGCCGCGCCCATCGCGCGATGGTCGATGCGGAGATGACCGGCGATTTATGGTGCCGTATTCAGCAGGATGTCGGTCAGCGCTATGCCATTCACGCGGTGGATCATCAACTGCTTACCCAGGTGCAACGGACCTCGCACACGCAGGTGGCTGAATTGCTGCGGACCTTCGCCGGCGTCGCCGCACGAAGACAAACCCAATAAGCGGAGTGCGCAGGGTCGCCCAAGACCGGAGCCTCGAGGTTCTATCCACACCCGGGAGCACAGCATGAAACCCTTGAGCGGTAAGGTCGCGATTGTCACCGGAGCGTCGCGCGGCATCGGCCGTGCAACGGCCGAACGTCTGGCGCAGGATGGCGCGACGGTGGTGATCAACTATGCGCGGAGTGATGGCGAGGCGGCGGACGTGGTGGCCGCGATCAGCGCGCGGGGCGGTACTGCGCTCGCCATCCAGGCGGATATTCGAGTATTGGACGATATCCGGCGCTTGTTCCGCGCCACCAGTGAGCGCTATGGCAGACTTGATATCCTCGTCGCTAACGCAGGCGTCTCGCGCTTCAAGCCGATGGCCGAAATTACCGAAGAAGATTTCGATCTGATGTTCGCGGTGAACGCCAAGGGCACTTTTTTCTGTCTACAGGAGGCGCTCGGATACATCGCCGACGGTGGCCGCCTTATTTGCGTTTCCACCATCGGGACGGTGTTGAATGTGCCAGGTGGGACCTGCTACTTCGGGAGCAAGGCGGCACTTGAACAATTCTGTCGAACCCTGGCCAAAGAAGTCGCGCCGCGTGGAATTACCGTCAATGTGGTGTCGCCAGGCTTTACTGCGACCGAGATGTTGTTATCGACCATGAACCCTGAAGTCCATCGCGAGTTGATCGAGATGACGCCCCTGCAGCGTTTCGGACAGCCCGCGGAAATCGCTGAAGTTATCGCGTTTCTCGCGGGTGACGGGGCCCGCTGGGTCACCCGCCAAAACCTGCCGGTGGATGGTGGGATCATCAGCCGCTAAATAGCCCGCACTGCATGTGAGACAAACCCATGATTCCACGCGCCATTGGGGATGCCGACCGCTTCTATCCCCGTCATCCCGGAAAGTGCGGAGCACTTATCCAGGATCCATCTTGTCCTTCTGGCGCCCTTGGATCCCGGGTCTGCGCGGCTAATGCCGCTTCGCCCGGGATGACGACCCTAAAATTTTTCGTCACATCTCGCTTTTTTTTTCGATTGCGGTGCGGGCTATTTAGCTCACTCGCTGACGCGGCGTCTGATCTCAAAGCATTGATGGATCCGCGCGTCGCGTTTGAAATCTTCGGGCAGGGTTTCGCGACTGCGATCAACAATCTCAAGATCCTTCAACGCGTCCGCGTCCAGTTTGAAACGCCGCAAATTGGTCGAGAAGAAAAGCGTGCCGACCGGTGCCAGCCAGTTCAGGCATTGCTCGATAAGGCCTACGTGATCACGCTGGATATCGAGGGTGCCGGCCATGCGCTTGGAATTCGAGAAGGTGGGTGGATCGAGAAAAATCATGCCGTAGCGACGGTGGGGTGGTTGCGCGAGCCACTCCAGGCAATCGGCTTGAATGACTTCATGGCGCGGCAGACCAAAGCCGTTCAGCGCGAGATTCTGGCGGGCCCACGCGCAATAAGGACCCGACATATCCACTGAGGTGGTGCTGCGCGCGCCGCCGGCTGCGGCGTACACACTTGCGCTGCCCGTATAGGCAAAGAGGTTAAGCATTTCGTGGCCGGCCGCGCGCTCGCGTAACAGCGCACGGGTGAGCCGATGATCGAGGAACAACCCGGTATCCAGGTAATCCCGCAGGTTCACGCGAAACTTCAAGCCTTGCTCAATCACTTCCAGAAAATTGGCGGCGTCGGCAAGGCGCTCGTACTGGGCGGCGCCGCGCTGCCTCTGGCGGCGCTTGAAGATCACGCGCTCAGGGGGAACTGCAAGCAGCGCAGGTAATTGCGCGAGTGCTTCATCAAGGCGGGTGCGCGCTTTGTCTTCATCAATCGTCGCCGGCGCCGCATATTCCTGCACGTGCAGCCAGGTCTCGGCGGTTTGATACAAATCAATCGCGAGCGCGTACTCCGGCATGTCTGCGTCATACAGGCGATAGCAACTCACTTGGTTGCGGCGTGCCCAACGGCCCTGCAGGCGCAGGTTTTTCTGCAGGCGATTGGCGAACATCGCCGCGCCGGCAGAAGGCCCTTGCTGCTTCGCGATACGTTGCTGCGCGCGCACGATGCGGGCACTGCCGGGTGGCATTTCAGGGTTGAAAAACTCCTGAGTTAAGGTCAGGCGCAGCAAGGTGCATTCCAGCGCGCCGTTGAACAACGCATGCAGCCGGTGCGCCTTGATCCCGAATGCATTGCCGAGCGCGCTGTCGCCGATGAGGAGTGCCGCCTCCCAACCTTGGAAGTGCGTGCGCAGTTGCTGACCAAATTCGCGATAGAGGTTGGCCATCTCCGCGCGTACGCTGAGCCGTTCCCCATACGGTGGATTGCAGACCACGAGGCCAGACCTGAATTCGGCAGGTGGCGCGGCCTGTTGCAGGCTGCGACATTCCACCTGGATGAATGGCGTGAGTTCTGCGTTCGCGATGTTCTCAAGCGCCGTCTCCACCGCGCGCGGATCTTCATCAAACCCCAGCAGTGGCGGAATTTGCGCAGCGCCGACGGCTTTGCGCGTGGCCGCTTCCGCGACGAGGGTTTCCCACAACGCCGCATCATGGCCACTCCAGCGCGCGCAGCCGGGTTGCCCGCGCGCCAGGCCCGGCGCGATATCGCCGGCGATCAGCGCGGCCTCGATCAGGAAGGTGCCTGAGCCGCACATCGGATCGACCAGCGCCGCACCCGTCGCGGCGAGCGCTGGCCACCGCGCACGGAGCAGAATCGCTGCGGCAAGATTCTCTTTGAGCGGCGCGGCGCCCTGGCGCGTGCGATAGCCGCGCCGATGCAGGCTCTCGCCGGCGAGATCGATTGCAATTTGGGCGGTATCGCGATCCACATACACGTTGACGCGCACATCCGGCTGGTGGGTATCCACATTCGGTCGCAGACCCTGCGCGTCCCGTAGTTGATCGACAATCGCGTCCTTGGTGCGTTGCGCGACGTACTGGCTGTGGCTGAGTTGTGAACGACTGGTGACCGCATCCACCGCCAGGGTGCCTGAGATGCGCAGGTGCGCTGCCCAGTCGACGGCGGAAACGCCTGAATACAGCGCAGCCTCATCGGCGGCTGGAAAGCGCGCGAGGATGAGAACGACGCGATTGGCGACTCTTGACCAGAGACAGGCGCGATAGGCGACTTCGAGATCCCCCGTGAAAGCGACGCCGCCGACTCCGGCTTTGCACGAGGTGCCGCCGAACTCCACGATTTCGGCGGCGAGCAGTTCTACAGTCCCCTTGGGACAGGTGGCAAAGTATTCGTGCGGCATCGTGCGCGCATGATACAGGCTGGCCGCCGAGATCAGATCCTCAATCCATTTACAGGTCGGATGCGCGCAGTGTTATCCGACCGCCTGAATAATGCGCAATGTTCGCCAAGAAGATGTCGGATAACGCTACGCGCATCCGACTTATGGAGAAATGACGCCTTCGCTGGCGATCACGCTACGCGCAAATTCAATGAGGGCGCTTCACCAAATGGCGTGGTCTGCCACTTCTTGAGTTCTGGGAGCACATGTTCGGCGAAGCAGCGCATGCTGCCTTCGGCATCCTTATAGGGCATGCCGGCGAAACTGAAGTTGCAGCTGAGCGCATTCATGCCGAGAATCTCGCGCATATAGGCGACTTTCTCCAAGACCTGCTTAGGTGTACCCCACGGCATGAGTTTCGCAAAGTCGGCGGCTGCGCCATCCAGGCCGTGACGGCTGATGTATTTATTCACATGGCGATAGAACTCGTAGCCCTTGTCGGTGCCGAATTTGGGGCTCGCCATCTCATAGTGCTTCATGGCCGTGTGGTAGTAGGCGCCAATCCATTGCATCGCCATTTCTTCGGCGCGTACCGGATCTTTATCGACGAAATAAAAGCCGCCACAGAAGGGTGGCGGCGGTTCGCAGTGATTGGTTTTCAAAAATACGTCGCGATAAATCGCAAAATCCTGTTTCACGACATCCCACGGTTTTTGCGGAATCACCAGCAAGCCCACGCCCAGTTTCGCCATGATCGGCATTGATTCGGGCGACACCGCCGCCGCGTAACTACGCCCTCTAAAGGATTTCAACGGCAGCGGGCGAATGTCGCGGCGCGGTTGTCGCAGAGACGCGCCACCTTCCATGTAGCCGCGTTCCAAGCCTTCCAGTAGAAGCTCGGCGTATTCGACAAAACGTTCGCGACCTTCGCCTTGAGGGATGCGAAAACCGTCGTACTCGACTGCGGCGAGGCCACGCCCGAGGCCAAGAATCATGCGGCCGCCCGAGAGGTGATCGAGCATCGAGATCTGTTCGGCGACGCGCATTGGATCGTGCCAGGGCAGCACGATGACGCTGGTCCCGAGCAGCGCGGTCTTGGTACGCCCCGCCATATAAGTCAGAAACTGCACGGGGTCGGGACACATGGTGTAATCGGTGAAGTGATGTTCGATGGCCCAGATCGAATCGAAGCCGAGCGGCTCGGCCAGTTCGGCCAGGCGCACTTCTTCGCGGTAGACCTCGGCATCGGCGAGCAGATTACCGGGGTTTTGAAAAATCGGCGACATTCCAACGTGCATGGGGTGACCTCTGGTGGGGTTCGTGAATGAGTGAAAATTTAAGCGGCGTGCTCACGCGCCAGTTTGGACGGCGCGAAGTCGCGTTCCAGCTCACGCCGAACGCGCACGCTTTCCTGGGATAAATCGAGCTCGACATCGGCCCAACGTAGCGTGCTGCCTGCGCGCACGGCGTATTTCAAGCGGCAGTGATGGGCGAGGCCGATTGGCAGGCCGTCGGCGGCGAGCGAAGCGGCCGCAGGCATTAATTTCCCCCACACGCAGAAGCCGCCTTCGCCATCGAGTATTTCGCCAGCCTGTAGATCGCGCTTGGCAGTGGCGACCACATCCGCGCGCCAGGCCTGCGGTGCACCGGTGGGCTCCTGCCGCAGCGCGACGCTCGCGACCGAGATGCCGAGTTCGAGTCCAATCAAGTGAAAGGGCTTGTACATCGAGGCGTAGCGACCGGAGGCGTCCGTGCACAAGCCGTATTCCGCGAAGCAGCGCGCGACATAGTCGTCCGGTGCTGCAAACACCGCGTAGACGCCCCAGCGAAGATCGCGCGGCACCTTTACGCCGTCACGTGCGAGACTGGAGATCACCTCCACCATCCCCGCCTCTTCGAGCGTTCCGCCCTGCGCACGTGGCCGCAGAATGGTCGGCAATTCATCGACTGAGCAGGGCGGAAACGCGAGCCCCGCGCGCGGCGGGGTGAGGCCGGTGGCATTCGCGACTGCCGCCATCTCGATGCCGGACTTGGTGCCATCAAGGAAGGAATTGAACATCTGCGCATTGAGACCGCCGAGTTCCGCTTGTTCCGCCGAGAGTCCGTAGTGTTGCCACACCGTCGCGGGCGTGGAGTCGTGATAGATCGGCAGATATTTGGTGCCTTTGCCGGCCGCGACGACTTCAAAGCCACTGGCACGCGCCCAATCCACCATTTCACAGATCAGTGCGGGTTGGTCGCCATAGGCCAATGAGTACACCACGCCAGCGCTGCGTGCGCGCGCGGCGAGTAAAGGACCGACCAGGGCGTCGGCTTCAACATTCACCATCACGATATGCCGCCCGTGCTGACAGGCAAGCAAGCAATGCCGGATGCCGGCCGCTGGGCTACCGGTGGCATCGATCACCACCTCAAGCCCGTCGGCGGCGATCAATGCTTCGGCGTCGTCCGTGATCCAGGTGGTGCCGTCACGTAAGGCCTCTTGCGCACGGCGGGCAGTCAGCCGCTCAGCCGTCCAGCCGACTTGCAGAACGGCGCTGCGCGCCCGTGCGGGTGCCAGATCGGCAATGCCCAGCACGTGTAAACCTGGGGTGCGGATCGCTTGTGCGAGGAACATCGAGCCGAATTTACCTGCGCCAATCAGGCCGACGCGGATAGGGCGCGCGGCGGCCGCGCGTGCCAGCAGCAGCGCATGCAGATTCATGCGGCCGCGCCGGCGGCTGTCATCAGCTCGTACAGGCAGTTATCGGGCAACGGCGCGATTGGGGTGAAATCACGCTGCGCGATCCACGCTGCGCGGGTGAAGCGGCGGATGTGATTTTCGACATGACACAGGCTGAGATATACCACCGTGCGATCAAAGGGCGACATATTGGACGGACTCCCGTGCACCAGATTGCTGTGAAACAGGATGACCGAGCCCGCCTTGCCCTTGGGCGAAACCAGCCCACCTTCCTTCACGAGGCTGGTTATCGTGTCGTTACTGATCGTCCACAGGGGATAACTGGTGGTACTTAAATCGTGGCCCGCGTCCAAGGTGCCTTTGAGATGGCTGCGCGGGATGAACATCAGCGCGCCATTGAATTCGGTCACTTCGTCCAGAAACAGCGCGATATTCATCGCGCGTGGTTCCGGCATCAGATCATCGCGCGCCCACGTGCCGTAATCCTGGTGCCACTGCCACACATCGCCATTGAACGCCGCCTTCGCGTTAATTTTGTATTGATGCATGTAGACCGGGCCATCGAGGAGTTGCATCACTGGCTTGATCAGGCGCGGATGACAGCCAAGCCGGCGATAGGCTTCGTTGTAGGCGTGGGCCGCGAATGCCGTGCGGGCGGTTTTCTCGTCCTTTTCGCGCACGACTTCCGTGCGGCGCATGGCGAAAATTTGCTGGGCCTCCTGCCGCAGCAGCGCAGTTTCTGCGGCATCAAACACCTCCGGCAGGAACACATAGCCTTCGGTGTGGAAAGCTTCGAGCTGGACTGCGGTTAGCTGCATGGTTTTCTCCCACGGATAGGGCTGGCGGCGGGCGGCCGGGCGGCTCCCCAGCGGCGAGCCCTGAGCATACAACGGATCTCGTCGAGCAGAAATCAGGGCGTTTCGGCGGGAGAGCCAGGCGCCGAGCGCCGCTTCCGCCCGGGCCCTGAGGATTTCCTGGGCGCATTAGGCGTCGTGTGCTAACGTCCCCTGGTGTCTAGTCGCAATGCCGGAGGTTCCCATGTCGACTCCCCTACCTGGTGCCGCGCTCTCACGCCACCATCACATCACCCTGTGCACCGGTGATGCGCAGGAAGATTACGATTTTCATACCAAGGTGCTCGGCCTGAAGAGCGTCAAGAAAACCTTGCTCTATGATGGCCAGATGCCGATTTATCATCTCTACTATGGCAACGACATGGGCGAGGAAAGTTCGCTGGTCACCAGCTTCCCGCTCAAACACACTGGCGCCAAAGCCCAGCGTGGCTCCGGGCAAATTACCTATTTCAGTTTGTCAGCACCGATTTCCTCGTTGGGCTTCTGGCAAGCGCGACTCGAAACGCAGGGCTTCGAGGTCAAAGAGGACGAACGTCTGGGCGAGCGTTGTTTGGATTTCAAACATCCGTGTGGCATCGACTATTCAATCGTTGGGGTGTCTGACGATACGCGTGCGCCGCACAGCACCGGTCCGGTCCCGCGCGATCTCATGCTGCGTGGCACGCACGCGATCTGCGTCTCGATCCGGGATCTCGACACCATGGACGAGTTCATGCAACGCGGCTGGGGCGGCCGCCGCATCGCCGATGATCGCAATTATGTGCGCTATGCGCTCGGGCAGGGCGGCAGCGGGACGTATATCGATTTCGTGATCGAACCCAATCTCAAGCAGGGCAGCTGGACGTTTAGCGAGGGTGCCGTGCATCACATGGCGTTCCAGGTCGCGAATCACGCCGAGCAGGGCGCGATCAAGGGGTTTCTTGAAGGGATGGGCTTTACCGATACCTCTGAGATGAAAGATCGCGGCTATTTCGATTCTATCTATGTCCGCACGCCGAGCGGCGCGTTGTTCGAGGCAACAGTCACCCATCGCGAAGGATTCCTGTGTGACGAACCCGCTGAACGTCTCGGCAGCGAAGTGATGGTGTCACCGCAGTTCATGGACAGTCGCGAGGCCCTGGTGGCGCAGTTGGGTGTATTGCAGGACTAGACCACACCCTCACGCGTTGCTGGGAGAAGCGCATTCGGAGGTCGGCTGAGCAGAGTGTTATCCGACCCTTATGCCACCAGTCTGAATGCGCTCAATCGTCCGCCGTCTCCAAGCCCGGAAACAACACATCAGTAAACCCGAAACGCGAAAAATCGCGCACTCTCATCGGGTACAGAATGCCGTCGAGATGATCGCATTCGTGCTGAACGACTCTGGCATGGAAATCAGCGACCGTGCGATCAATGATCTGCCCCTGCGCATCGAAGCCGTGGTAGCGCAGGCGCGTATAGCGGGGCACCATCCCGCGCAACCCGGGCACCGATAAGCAGCCCTCCCAACCCTCCTCCAATTCCTCACTGAGCGCTTCGAGCACGGGGTTGATCAAGACCGTTTCCGGCACGATCGGCGCATCCGGAAAGCGCACGTTGCGCGCCGCAGCGCCGAAGATAACCACCCGCAACGGAACCCCAATCTGGGGCGCGGCGAGCCCTGCACCATTCGCCGCGTGCATCGTCTCGAACATATCGGCGAGCAGCTCGGCCAGCGCTGACGTGCCAAAGGTGACCACCGGCGCCGCCACTTCGAGCAGGCGCGGATCGCCCATCTGGAGAATGTCTCTAATCACGTGTTGTCTCCTAAGGGCGATGCAGTTCATTTTACATGGATACGCGGGGGCGACGGGCAGCGCACCTGGCGCTGATTTTTGGTTAGGATGGCAGTCACCTGACTAAGTTAATTCGACGAGGAATCCCATGGCCGAGCCGCGCTTCGATATTGCCTTCAGCGGGCAGCTGGCGCCGGGCGCTGACCCCGCCGTGGTCAAAACCAAGTTGGCGGCACTGTTCAAAGCCGATGCCGCGCGCATTGAGGCGTTATTCACCACGCGCACCTTCATTAAGAAGGATGTGGATGAGAGCACCGCGCGCAATTATCAGGCAGCGTTGGCGAACGCTGGCGCGCAGGTGGAATTAGTGCCGGTAATTTCGCCCGCCGCGCCGAAGCCGGGCGTACCTGCAGCGGAGTTCACGCTTGCCGCACCTGGCGTATTGCTCACCGAGCCGCAGGCGGTGGCCGTGCCGGTCTTTGATTTAAGCGCGCTGTCGCTGGCCGCAGTGGGCGTGACCCTGGTCGAGCCGGAGCTGCCTACGGCACCGCAATTCGATCTGAGCGGACTACAACTCGCGCCACCCGGCACCCTCCTCGACGAAAGCGAGGCACCGCCCCCGGCGAACATCGATACCAGCGCGCTGTCGCTCGCCAAATGAAGGGTTTGCAGTGACACGACTCGTGCAAATAATCACCGGTCTCGCGGTACTGGCGGCGCTCGGTTGGCTCGGCTTTAACTGGTACGCGCAACGCCAAGCACCGCTGGCGAGCGCGCCGTTTGCCACGTTGCCCGGAGATGCCGCCCTCATCCCGCCGCCTGCCGCCGCAGCGGCACCGGCCACACCGGCAGACGAAGAGTTGTCATTCCCGGGCGAAAAGCCGCCGGCGAATCCGCTCGCGAACCCACCGGCCACCGCGCCGCTCGTGGGCCTGGCAGAAAGCGATCCGATAATTGTGGAGAGCTTGCGTCAGCTACTCGATCTCGCGACCCTCCAGAAATATTTTCAACTCGAGTCGCTCGCACGCAAGTTTGTGCTGTGCGTGGACAATCTGCCGGCCGGCAAACTTGCGCCGCAAAATCGGGTGGTCAAGCCGGTGTCCGGGAGTTTTAAGGTCATTGAAACAGATCAAGAGATCGTTCTGAATGAAGAAAATTATCAGCGCTACGCGCCGCTAATCGATGCGCTCACGAGTCTTCCGGTGGCGCAGATCGCGCGCGTCTATCGAGAGTTCTATCCATTACTGCAGCAGGCCTATGCAGATCTTGGCTATCCTGGCCAGGTCTTTAATGATCGTTTGCTGGCGGTGATCGATCATCTGCTGAGCGCGCGGCCACCGCAGGCACCGGTGTTGCTGGCGCAGCCCAAAGTGTTCTATCGCTATGCTGATCCCGCGCTCGAGGAGGCCTCGGTTGGCCATAAGATCTTGTTCCGGATCGGGCCTGCGCAGATGGCGCGTGTGCAGACGTGGCTGCGCGCGGTGCGGGTGGCGGCGGCGACCGCGGCGCCGCGTTCACCGCCTTAAGGCCATGCGCCGGGACGCATCACGCGTCGGCAAGCTCAGGATAGATCCCGGGCGTGCGCCTTGAGCGCCGCGAAATCCACGTATTCCAACGCACCGATATGGGTGCCGAGTAAATAAACCCGCGGCGCAGCGCCGGCCTCAAAGGCTTCCTGCCAGCGTGGCGCACACAGGCACCAGCGATCACCCGGCTGCAAACCCGGGAATCCAAACTCCGGTCGCGGGGTTGAGAGATCGTTGCCAGTGTCGCGCGAGAAGGCGAGAAATTCCGACGTGAGTTCCACGCACACGGTGTGACTGCCGACATCCTCCGCGCTGGTCCGGCAACAGCCGTCCCGGAAAAATCCCGTGATGGGATCGAACGCACAGGGGACCAGCGGTTCGCCGAGGACATTCAATTCGAGTTCTTCTGGCATCGTGATTTCCTTTCTTCTCAAAACAACTTCAAGTGGCGACAGCACGCGTGAGCGGTGTTTCGCGGATGGGTAGATGCACGGCGGCCGCGAGCAGTGCGAGGATCGCGTCCGTGTACCACATCCAAGTGTAATCGCCGAAGCGACTGATGGTGAGTCCACCGAGCCAGGCGCCGGCAAAGCCACCGATCTGGTGCGATAACAAAGTCAGCCCAAAGAGCGTAGCGAGATAGCGTGTGCCAAACAGTTTACCGACCAGCCCGGCAGTCGGCGGTACCGTGGCGAGCCAGGTGAAACCCAGAGCGCCCGCGAAACAGTAGAAAGTCAAAGGCGTTTTGGGTGCCATTAAGAACGCGACGATCAATATCGCGCGGCTGGTATACATCGCCGACAAAATAAACTTCATGCGGAAGAACTGGCACAGCCACCCGGCGAGCAGGCTGCCCGCGATATTGAAGAGTCCGATTAACGCGAGTGAATTAGCCGACACGCGTGGTGCCAGATTGCACAGCGCCACTTCGCCCGGGAGATGTGTGGTGAGGAAGCCTAGATGAAAGCCGCAGGTGAAAAAGCCGAGATGCAGCAGCAGATAGCTGCGATCCCGCAACGCGCTGCGAATTTGCGCGCCGAGTTCAAGTGCGGCACCCGAGAGTAGCGGCGGGGTGTGTGCGGCTACCTGGCGACCAAGGGCCCAGGCCAAGGGGATCACGCCCAACGCCGAAATCGCCAGCACCTGCAGTGCGATCACCCAGCCGAAAGTTTCAATCAGCCATTGGCTGAACGGCGCGAAGAGAAATTGCCCGAGCGAGGAGCCCGCATTGATGAAGCCGGCCGCAAAGGCGCGCCGATGATCTGGCAGATAGCGGGCCAACCAGCCGATCAGGATTGAGAAACTCCCAGCACCTGCCCCGGCAGCGGCCAGGATTCCAAGGGTGAGGGTTAAGGTGGCAGAAGAATGCGCGAACGGGGTCAACCCGGTGCCCAGTGCCACCAGCAGTGAACCGAGCACGATGACCCTGAATGATCCCCAGCGTTCCACCAGGGCCCCAAAGACGGGCTGCGCGATGCCCCACACAAACTGCGACACTGCAAACGCGAAGCTGATCGAAACCAAGCCGAGCCCACGCGCCTCATCCAGCGGCGCGATGAACAGTCCAAGTGACTGGCGCGCGCCCATGTTAAGCAGCAGGATGCCGGCCGCAGCGAGCATCATGCCCCACAGCGCGGGGCGGGCAGCGAGCGGTGTGAGAGTCATGTCAGGGGCCTATTCCGCACGAAGCAGGCTGCCACCAAGCCGACCGCGCAACCGAACATCACGTAGTAGGCGGCAGCCAGTGGATCGCCGGTGAAATCGATCATGAAGGTGACCAAGAATTGGGCGAAGCCGCCGAACAGCATCACGGCCAGGTTATAGGCTAGCGATAAGCCGGTGGAGCGCACATTGGGCTCGAATTGCTCGGCGACTGCCGTTGCCAGCGGGCCGTAGAACACGCCGAGCAGACCACACAGCGCCACCTGCATGAAGAGTAGATTGCTGAAGCTTGGCGCCGCATGCGTGTGCGCGAACAACGGATAGAGCGCGAGCAATAGCAATACGCAACCGCCAATCAATATAGGTCGCCGACCGATGCGATCAGACAGTGCGCCGAACAGCGGCACGCTGGCGGTCAAGCACAAGAGCGCGATCACCTGCACCTTGAACGCCTCGGCTAACGTGAGGCCGAGCTGCTTCTGCGCGAAAGTCGGCATGTACACCAGCAACACGTAGTAGGTAATCGTGCCGCAGATGATCAAACCAAAGGTTACCAGCACGCCACGCAAATTGCCGGCGAGCATCTTCAGCAGGGATTGCCGGGCTGGCACGCGCTGCTGATGCGCGACAAACGCGGCCGGCTCTTCGATGTGCCGCCGGATGTAAATGCCGACTGGCGCGATCAGCAGCCCTACCACGAACGGCAAGCGCCAGCCCCAGCTGTCGAGCTGTTCAGGATTTAAGCCGATGGTGACCGCCATGCCGGCGACTGCGCCACCCAGCGCGGCCAGCGCGAGGCCCAGTTGCTGTAACGAGCCATAGAGTCCGCGCTGATCACGCGGCGCAATCTCCACCAGGAACGACGTCGCGATGGCAAACTCGCCACCAGTCGCGAAGCCCTGCAGCAGGCGCGCGAACACGATAATCAGCGGCGCGCCGATGCCGATCGCGGCATACGGCGGAGCGGTGGCGATCAGCAGCAGCGCAATCGTCATCAGCGCCATGATCAATTGCAGGGCGGCTTTGCGCCCGCAGCGATCCGCATACAGACCCAGCACGATCCCGCCGATTGGACGCATGAAAAATCCGACGCCAAAAGTGGCCGTGGTTTTCAGCAGCGCCAGCAGCTCGCTGTCCTCGGGAAAAAACAACCGCGAAATGTTCACCGTCAAAAAGCCGAAGACCACGAAGTCGTACCACTCGAGCGCATTGCCGATCACGGCCGCGATCACCTGTTTCCGGCGCGAGGCGGGCATAGCTCCAGGTCCTGCAGAAAAAGAGGCGACAGTGTAATAGCATTTGTGGGGGAAAGACGGCTGTCGCCGTTGGGTCGGATAAGCGTTAGCGCAAGCCGACGACTGTCGGCGGATGACGCCCTGCGGGCTTATCCGCCCTATAAATTTCTGCCCCGCGCTCGGCGTTGCGAGGAGCGCAATAAGGAGTGTGATGAGAGTCGTCGACCCCTGCAACTTAAGACTGGACGGCGCCACCGTGTCATTGGTTCCGCTAAGTATCACGCACCTCCCGGATCTGCTGCGCCATGCAGCCGATCCGGCACTGTGGCAATGGTGGATCCGCAAGCCGCCGCTCGATGAAGCTACCATGCGCGCGGAGATTGAACTCGCGCTGACGCAGCAAGGCCGCGACGAACGGATTCCCTTCGCGATTGTGCAGCGGGTCAGTGGTGAAGGTATCGGGAGCACCTCGTATCTCGCGCGTGATGTGCGCAACCGCAGTGTGGAGATCGGCGCGACCTGGCTCGGCAGCGCGTTCCACGGCGGGCACATTAATCGCGAATGTAAGGAATTGCTGATTGCTCACGCGTTCGCCAATTTCGCTGTCAAGCGCGTGGTCCTGCAGACCGATGCCTTGAATCTTCGCTCACGCCGCGCGATCGAGAAGCTCGGCGCCCGGCTCGATGGAATTCTGCGTGAGGACAAAATCGTCTGGGATGGGCGCATTCGCTCATCGGCGGTTTACAGCATCCTGCACCGTGAGTGGTGTGTGGCCGCTTCGCCATCACTAGCGTGAGAGTCATCAAGGTCAAGGTGAGACCCAATGCACGCACCAGCGAGTTGCAGGTGCAGGACGATGGCACCTGGCTTGCTTGGGTCAAAGCGCTGCCTGTCGCGGGCCAGGCGAACGCCGAAGTGATTGCGTTGTGTGCGCGAAAATTCCAGGTGCCGAAGCGGCAAGTTGCGCTCAAGAGCGGCACCGGCAGTCGATTTAAGCGGGTGCAGATTGGGGGCATCGAAATTTAGGCGCGGCGCCCGCCGCGATGCCTTATAGTGCGGGGCCCCTCCTCGCAGAGTCTGCCCACGCCATGCAACGTTTCCAGCTTGGACATGCGGCCGGAGGCAGCGCCGATGAACTCCTGGCACGCTGCCTCGCCGCAATCGGCACTATCGATCCTGCCGCGAATTTTGGTTTCGTTTACGCGACTGATGTGCTCGTGCCCGACCTCACGCGGCTAGTCGCGGAATTGCAGCGGCAGACCGGCATTACGCAGTGGACCGGCACCACGGGACTGGGGATCTGTGCGACTGCGCAGGAGTATTACGATTCACCTGCGCTCGCGATCATGCTGGCCTCGTTTCCGCCGGCGGCCTTGCGCGCGTTGCCGCTGCAAATCTCGGACTTGAGTGGATTCCTGCGCACTGAGGCTGCCTGGCTGGCGGAAGATTCCGCACATTTCGGTGTGCTGCACGCGGATCCTTCCAACGAACACACGGCGCAGCTGATCACGGAACTGGGCACCAAAGTGCCTGGCGCGTTCTGTGTGGGAGGTCTTACTTCCTCGCGCAGCACCAACCTGCAAATCTCTGGCGCGGTCACTGCGGGCGGCCTGTCCGGCGTGTTGTTCTCGAGCGCGATCCCGCTAGTTACCAGTCACACCCAAGGCTGCACGCGGATTGGGCAAGCGCATCGCATCACTGCCTGTGAGCAGAATATTCTGATTCAGCTCGATCATCGTCCGGCGCTGGAGGTCTTCAAAGAAGAGGTGGGGGACGTGATCGCGCAAGATTTACGCCGCGCGGGCGGCTATATATTTGCCGGCTTTCCGATCGCGGGTTCCGATACTGGAGATTATCTGGTGCGCAATCTGCTAGGGATAGATCCCGCGCAGAAGATGCTGGCGATTGCCGAGTATCTGACTGTCGACACCGAACTCGTCTTCTGTCGCCGCGATGGCAATACAGCGCGCGAGGATATGCAGCGGATGTTGAAAGATTTGGAGCAACGCATGGGCGGGGCGCCCCGCGGCGCCCATTAAAAATACAGTCAGGGGCGCGGGCGTAAACACTTAGGCGAAAATTTCCAATTACAGCGCACCCGTGGTGGCGGCATTGGTTATATACCCCAAGTGGGATTGTTTTCG